>JACMJT010000176.1 GCA_014380505.1 Hyphomicrobiales bacterium
AACGTCAACACCATGGAACATGTGGCGGCCAAGAACCTGACGCTGAACGAGATCGGTGTCTGCAATCTCGAGCTTGATCGGCTACTTGCTTTTGCTCCGTATGGGGAGAACCGCGCTCTCGGCTCCTTCATCCTCATCGACCGCTTCTCCAATACCACGGTCGGCATGGGGCTGATCCGCTTCGCGTTGCGCCGCGCCGCCAACATTCATTGGCAGGCGCTCGACGTGAACAAGGCCTCGCGCGCCGGCAAGGCCGGGCAAAAGCCCACGGTCCTGTGGTTCACGGGGCTTTCCGGTGCGGGCAAATCGACCATCGCCAATCTGGTGGAGAAGAAACTCCATGCCCTGGGGCACATGACCTACCTGCTCGACGGCGACAATGTGCGTCATGGCCTCAATCGCGATCTGGGATTCACCGATGCCGACCGCGTCGAGAATATTCGCCGCGTGGCGGAAGTCTCGAAGCTCATGGTCGATGCCGGGCTGATCGTGCTGGTGTCCTTCATCTCGCCCTTCCGGGCCGAACGCCTCATGGCGCGCGAAAGTGTTGCCAAGGACGAGTTCGTCGAGATTTTCGTCAACACCACGCTGGCAGAAGCGGAAAAGCGCGATGTAAAGGGGCTCTACGCCAAGGCGCGGCGGGGCGAGATCAAGAATTTCACGGGCATTTCCTCGGCCTATGAAACGCCGGAGAATCCGGAATTATCGCTCGATACGGCCAGGCTCTCACCCGAACAGGCAGCCGTGGCAATTGTCGATTACCTAGCGGCACAGCAGCGGCTCAGCAAGGTTTAGATATCCCGTGTTTCAACCTTCCGTCATCCCGGCGAAAGCCGGGATACATTTTTCAGCGTGAACGCCGTTGGTGAATCCGTAGCCTTGGTTGATGTGGATCCCGGCTTTCGCCGGGATGACGGAATTGGGGTGGAATTATCTGACTGCTTGAACCCTGCATCTTCATCCCCTAACTAGGCGCCATGCCGTCCGCCATTTCCGTAACAAATCTCTCAAAAACATATAAATCCGGTTTTCAGGCCCTCAAGAACATCAATCTTGATATCCGCCGGGGCGAGATTTTTGCGCTGCTCGGCCCCAATGGCGCGGGCAAGACGACGCTCATCAGCATCATCTGCGGCATCGTCAATGCGAGCGAGGGGAAGGTTCTGGCCAATGGCCACGACACGATCGCGGACTATCGCGCCGCGCGTTCGCTCATCGGCCTGGTGCCCCAGGAACTTACAACCGACGCTTTCGAAACCGTCTGGGCCACGGTGAGTTTCAGCCGCGGGCTTTTCGGCCTGGCGGCCAACCCCGCCCATATCGAGAAGACCCTGAAAAGCCTATCCTTGTGGAACAGGAAAGACAGCAAGATCACGACGCTGTCCGGCGGCATGAAGCGCCGTGTGCTGATCGCCAAGGCTCTTTCCCACGAGCCCCAAATTCTGTTTCTCGACGAGCCGACGGCGGGTGTCGATGTCGAACTGCGGCGCGACATGTGGGAGGTGGTGCGGGGCCTCCGCAAAACCGGCGTCACTATCATTCTTACCACGCACTATATCGACGAGGCCGTGG
>JACMJT010000177.1 GCA_014380505.1 Hyphomicrobiales bacterium
GCAGCTGGCGTTGGAGACGATCAAGTCATCGGCGGTCAGCGTGCCCTGGTTGACGCCGAACACGATGGTCTTCGAAACGCCGGTCGCAGGGGCCGAGATCAGCACCCGCTTGGCGCCCGCGGCGAGATGGGCCGAGGCCTTGTCCTTCGCCGTGAACAGTCCGGTGCATTCCAGTGCAATGTCCACACCGAGATCCTTCCACGGCAGCAACGCGGGGTCCTTGATCGCGGTCACCTTGAATTTTTCGGTGCCGATATGGATTGAGTCGCCCTCGACGCGCACCTCGTGGGGGAAGCGGCCATGGACGGAATCGTAGCGCAGCAGATGGGCATTGGTCTCGACCGGGCCCAGGTCGTTGACGGCAACGACGTCGATATCCTTGCGCCCCGATTCAAAGATGGCGCGGACGATGTTGCGGCCGATGCGGCCAAATCCATTGATTGCGACACGTACCGTCATGGCAGTCTCCGTTTGAGTTTGGGCGCCGTTATAGAGATTTTGACGCAATGCGGAAGGGGGAGCCGAGGCATGGCTGCCGCGCTAGAGAAGCCGCAGTGCGCCCGCGAATTCTGTCAGCGCCGCCGTGCCTTTCGCCGACAATCCATAGATGCCGCGCGCTTCGCGCTGGAACCAGCCATAAACGTCGCTAAGCAGGATCGTACCGGTGCGGTCGACCTTGGCGGTCTTGCGGATAAGGGCCACCTTCGATGGCCCATGTTCGGCTATGCAGCGGGCGCAACGCAGCGCATCCTGGCGGTAGGCGGTCATCAGCGGCCGCCGCGTGCTGCCGCCGGAATTGGGATCGCCAACGCGCCGGGCAAACTCTTTCAATAGCAGTGTCTGGCGTTTTACCGCGCGCCGTGGCGTGTAAGGCGCGGGATCCGCCAAGGCCTCCACGCTGTCGCCTCGCACCATGATGAGGCCGAGGCCAAGCCGGCGGCATAACTTTACGAGATCGGAGCGCAGGCTCCGCTTAGGTTCGGCAATGGCGAGATAGACGTCATCTGTCACCGCCTGCCGGTCGATCCCCTGCAACAGCAGTTGCAAGGTAAAACCCCCCTTGAGTTCGACGATGACCGGCGCTTCATCGCCCCTGACGGCGGTCACGTCGCAACCATGAATTTCCGCCTTCACCTCGTATCCTTGCGCCTCAAGGAAGCGTTTGACCGGCGGATAGAGATCGGTTTCCTTCATGGACCTATCGCAGATGAGTCCGGCCTCTTGCGTGAGGCGCGGGAATCGGGTTGGTACGCCCGCACAATAGCAAGTTGACGGTCCAATATCAGGGGAGTCATGTCAGAACCGGGGATGGTGATCGTGGGCGCCGGCAGGGCGGGTGCCCGCGCCGTGATTGGCCTCCGCGAACATGGCTGGCAGGGAGCGATCACGCTCATCGGCGAAGAAGCACTTCCGCCCTATGACCGGCCGCCCCTGTCCAAGGCCTCGATTACCGCCGAGGGCGATCCAGCACCCGTCCTGCTGCTCGACCAGGATACGATAAAGTCGCTGGGCGCCATCTGGCTCGGCGGATCGCCCGCAATTGCCATCGACCGCGTCAAACAACAGGTCAGTCTCTCGGACGGACGGGAGATTGCCTACGTTAAGTTACTCATCGCCACCGGCGCCAAGCCCCGCCAACTCTCCATTGCAGGTGCCGGGCGGGCCATGCTGTTGCGCGATTTCGCCGATACGCTGGCCTTGCGCGCAGTGTTCGTGCCCGGCGCCATGATTGCCATCGTCGGCGGTGGCTTTATCGGCCTTGAGCTTGCATCGAGTGCGGCCAAGCGCGGTTGCAGGGTGACGGTGATCGAGGCCCTCCCACGCATCCTGCTGCGGGGCGTGCCCCAGAAGATTGCCGATGTGGTCGCGGCCCGCCATGCGGAAGCCGGTGTCATCATTATTCCAGACGCAAAAATCAAGAGCATCGACGCAGACGCCATCATCTTGCAGGATGGCCGTCGCATCGAAGCAGGCATCCTCATCGCCGGTATAGGTGCTGCGCCGGCCATTGGCTTGGGCGAGCAGGCCGGTCTTGTCATGGACAACGGCATCGCCTGCGACGACCACATGCGCACCAGCGATCCCCACATCTATGCGGTGGGCGATTGCTGCTCCTTTCCCCATCCCGTCTTCGGCGGACGCCGCATGCGTCTTGAGGCCTGGCGCAGCGCCCAGGATCAGGCGGCGGTCGCCACGGAAAACATGGCCGGCGGCGACAAGCGTTTCGAAGCGGTGCCGTGGTTCTGGTCGGACCAGTACGATCTTAACCTGCAGATCGCCGGCGCTCCCGAGGATGGCGTTCGTATCGTCACTCGCCCCCTCAAGGATGGCGCCTTCATCCTCTGCCACCTGAAGGATGACGGAACGCTGGTGGGCGCCAGCGGTATCGGCAAGGGTAACACCATAGCCCGCGACATAAGGCTCCTCGAATTGCTCATCGGCAAGCAGGCAAAGCCCGACGAGGCGGCCCTTGTCGACCCTGACACGCAACTCAGGGTCCTGCTCAAGGGCTAGCTCCAGCCTCCATTGACTCCTTCGCAACCCCCTCCCTATGGTCGCGTATTGTTCGCGTATGGGAGACAGCGGTGGCGGCATCGCTCTTGACGGCGGCGGAACGGCGGCGGCCCTGGCTGCTCCTGTCGCCGACACTCGCTGCCCTCGTGGCCCTGATGATCGTCCCGATCATCGTCATGTTCGCCTACACATTCTACACGTTCCAGACAGCGGGCGTTGAAACGCCCGGTTTCAACACCGGCAACTGGGCGGAGTTCTTCTCGGATTCCTATTATCACGGCTTCCTGTGGAAGACCTTCCGCATTTCGGCGATTACCGCGATCCTCTGTGCGCTGATGGGTTATCCGCCCGCTTATTTCATCGCCATGAGCGGTTTCAGGCACAAGTGGCTGTTGCTGCTCCTTTTGATCGTGCCGTTCTGGATTTCCTTCACTATCCGAACTTTCTCTTGGATTCACATCCTCGGCGAACAGGGCGCCATCAACGCCACTTTGATGGGCCTCGGGATCATTGAGACACCGCTGCCGCTGCTCTACAATGAGGGATCGGTGATCATGGGCATGATTCACTTCCTGCTGCCCTATGTGATCCTCAACATCTATGTGAGCATCGAGGGCATTGACCGCAATTTGATCTCGGCGGCGCGCACTTTGGGCTGCACCGGCTGGCAGGCTTTCAGGGAGGTAACACTGCCGCTGTCACTGCCGGGCCTTGGCGCCGGGCTTCTCCTCAGTTTCGTGTTGGCGGCCGGCACCTATGTAACCCCGCAAATCCTCGGCGGGCGCAGCGATGCCCTGTTCGGCAACTTGATCTTCAGTACGATCATGCGGGAACTGAACTGGCCCATGGGCTCGACCCTGTCGATCGTGCTGCTGATACTGCTCGGTATCCTCGCGGTGATTTACAGCCGCTACATGGGGCTCTCGACCGTCTTCAAGGGATTGAGCCGGTGACCGGCGACGGCACATGGGGCTGGCGCGCCGTGCAACTGGTGACGGTGCTTGTTTATATCTTCATGTTCGCGCCGATCATCGCGGTGGTCGTTCTCTCATTCAACGCCTCGCGGTTCGGCGGCTTCCCGCTCACTGGCTTCAGCCTGCAATGGTATGGCAGGCTCATGGAGAACGAGGCCGTGGTGCGGGCCTTCACCACATCTCTGTGGATCGGCACTCTCACGGCGGTAATCTGCACAGTCCTTGGCATCATGGCCGCACTCGCCCTGGTGCGTTATGATTTTCCCGGCAAGCCCTGGGTTAATTCCCTGATCGTCGGCCCTGTGCTGGTGCCGGAAACGGTGCTCGGTGTCGGCCTCTTGCTCACCAACCGCTGGATCGGCTCCAAACCCAACTTCCTCCTGCTGCTGTGCGGGCATGTGCTGCTGTCGCTGCCCTATGTGGTGCTCATCGTTCAGGCACGTCTCATCGGCGTCAAGCGTGTCTACGAAGAGGCCGCCATGTCGCTGGGCGCCAGCCGCTTGCAAACATTCCGCGAAATCACCCTGCCGCTCATCATGCCGGCGGTTTTCGCAGGCCTCTTGCTCGCCTTCACCATTTCGTTCGATAATGTGACAGCCAGCGTGTTCTGGCGCCCGGCGGGCGTCGAGACCATGCCGACGCAGATCTTATCGATGCTCAAAGTCTCCATCAGCCCGGAAGTCAACGCCCTGGGCACCTTGATGATACTTGTAACCGTTGGAGTTCCGCTCATCGGGGGCATCACATCCCGCCTCATGATGCAGCGGCGGCGTTGAACAACAAAGGGAGAAAACAAGATGAAGATGAGTTCGACCAAACGCCTCGAGAGCCTACTCGACCGTTATCGCAACGGCGGCATGGACCGCCGCACGTTTCTTGGGCTGACGGCAGCGGCGGCCGCCAGCATGGGTGTAACCACAAACTGGAGCAGGGCAGCGCTCGCGGCCGTCAGCGAAGTGCGCTTCGATGGTTGGGGCGGCGTGGTGCAGGAAGCGATCGATAAATACGCCTTCCAGCCCTACACGGCCAAGACCGGCCGCAAGGTGGTGCAGGGAAGTTTCGACGACGAAAATGTGGTGCTCACCAAGATCAAGAGCTCCAACCCCGGCGATTTCCAGGTCATCCACTCGTCGGGTGTCGAGTACTACAAGAAATATATCGACGGCGGCTACACCTCGGAGATCAACGAAGCCAACATTCCCAACATGGCGAATGTCATGACCTCGATGATCGAGCCCTTCCGCAAGATGACGCCAAAGCTGTCCTGCGTGCCCTATGACTACGGCACCACAGGGATCGCCTATAATACCAAGGTGATTTCGAAGGAGGAAGCCGAGGAGAAGGGCGTCAATCTGCTGGTCGACCCCAAATACAAGGGCAAGATCGGCGCCTATGGCGACATGGTCACTCGCGTCTGGTACGCCTCGCTGCAGACGGACCAGGATCCCAACGGCGCCACCGACATGGATGCCGTATGGGCCAAAATCCGCGAGGCCCGCGACATGACCAAGAAGTACTGGGGCTCGGGCGCCGAGCTCATGGACCTACTCGCCAAGGAGGAGATCGTTGTAACCGAAGCCTGGTCGGGCCGCATCGCCGCCCTGATGCAGCAGGGAGCACCCGTGGCCTATCACGATCCGAAGGGCAGCTATGCCTGGATGGAGGACATGCTCATCCTTAAGGGCTCGCCCATGGCCGAGTGCGAGGAACTGGTGAACTTCATGCTCGATCCCGCAACCGCCATCGCGGTAGCCGAGGGCCAGAACTATCCGCCCTCGCTCGATCCCAAGAAGGTCAAGCTCACCGACAAGATCGCAGCACTTCCCGCCTTCGACCCTACCGGCGAAATGAAGTCACTGACCTTCGCCGATCCGAACTACTGGGCTGCCAACACGGACGCCTGGACCAAGGAATGGGGCCGCATATCCAACGGCGGCTAGACTATCGGGGCCGGGACCATCAACTCCCGGCCTTTCTCCATTGCAGGAACCTTCATGCCATCTCCCGCCGTCGAACTCCGCCACGTCACACTCGCCTATGGCTTGTTCACCGCGGTAGAGAACGTCTCGCTTTCCGTCGGTAAGGGGTCGTTCGTAACATTGCTCGGCCCCTCGGGCTGCGGCAAGACCACGATCCTGCGCGCGTTGGCGGGGCTAGTCACACCAACATCTGGCGAAATCCACATCGCCGGACGGCGGCCACACCGCGCTCTACGCCCTCGCCGTCCCCGCCCTCGCCTTTTCCGCTCTCATCCAGTTCACCATCGCCTACTGTTTCGGCCTGATGACCTCGCCCGCCCCGGCCCCTGGGGCTGCGCCAAGACCACGACGCTCAGGATGCTCGCCGGATTTCTCGAGCCCGACGAGGGCCGAATCCGCGTGAGCGGCAAGGTGATCTCC
>JACMJT010000178.1 GCA_014380505.1 Hyphomicrobiales bacterium
GGATCAGGCCGACGGGGCCATGCTTTTTGGCGATGGCGCGGAGGATGGGATAGGCAATGGTGTGATCGCCGCCCAGCGTCAGAGGCTTGCAACCTTCAGCGAGAATGGCGTTGTAGGCATTGGTGATGATGTCCATGCATTTCGGCAGATTGAAGGTGTCGATCGCCACATCGCCGATATCGGCCACCATGAGACTGTCATAGGGCGCAGCGCGGGTTGCCATGTTGTAGGGGCGGATCAAACATGACTCGGCCCTGATCTGACGAGGACCGAAGCGTGTGCCGGCGCGGTTTGACGCGCCGATGTCGAGCGGGATGCCGACGAAGCAGGCATCCAGTCCCTTGGCGGTCGGTTGTGTCGGCAAGCGCATCATGGTGGCGGGGCCACCGAAGCGCGGCATTTCATTGCCGCCCATGGGCTGGTTGAATTTCCGGGTTGTCATGAATGTCTTTCCTTGAGCATAGCGATGAATTCCTTGACCTTATCCCATCGTCATTCGAAGCACATCACGCAGTTTGCCCATGGCTTTTTTTGTTGTTTTCTCATCGGCGGCGGCAAAGCCCATCAGCAGGCCCCGTTGAACCTGGCCGTGGCGATACTGGATCGAGAGCGGCGAGACGTTTACGCCGTGGGTGCGGGCCGCCGCTGCCACCACCTTGTCATCGTGGTTTTCGTGAAACAGCCCGACAAGCTGGATGCCTGACTCAGTGCGGCGCAGGCGCAGCCAGGGGCTGAGGTATTCTTCACAGATTTCCATGAAGTATTGGCGGCGTGTTGCGTAAAGCCTGCGCATGCGGCGCAAGTGCCGGGCGAAGTGGCCTTCATTGATGAAATCGGCAAGGGCCGCCTGGGTGAGGAGTGGCGGAAACTGGCCGGTTACACTCAAAGCCGAGACAAGGCCTTCGCGAAAGGCTTCCGGCACGACGAGAAAACCCAGACGCATGGCCGGAAAAAGAATTTTGGCAAAGGTTCCGACATAGACCACCCGGTTTGAGGCACTGATGCCTTGCAGGGCGGGAATGGGCTGGCCCTGGAAGCGGTACTCGCTATCGTAGTCGTCTTCGATGATCCAGGAGTTCCAGCTTTCCGCCATGTGAATGAGATTGAGGCGCTGCTCCATGGGCATGGTGATACCCAGCGGATGATGGCAGGACGGCGTTACAAAGATAAGGCGCGGCGGCACGGGCGGCGGTTCCAGATCCCAGCCGTTGTCGCTCACCCTGAGCGGCGCGAGATTGGCGCCCGCCGAAAGGAAGGCGGAGCCGGCGCCATAATAGCCGGGTTCCTCCAGCCATACGGTGTCGCCGGGATCAATGAGTATCCGCGCCAGCAAATCAAAGGCAGACTGTGCGCCATTGGTGATGACGATCTGTTCAGGTTTGCAGGTCATCCCGCGCGACGCGGTGAGATAGCGGGCGATGGCTTCACAGAGAGGCGGATAGCCGCTGATGTGATAGGTGCCGAAGAGATCGTGGCGGGCGAGCTTCACCCGTTTGCTAAGCAACTTTGACCAGGTGGTGAAGGGAAAATTGTCGGAGTCCGGCAAGCCGGGATGAAAGGCGAGAA
>JACMJT010000017.1 GCA_014380505.1 Hyphomicrobiales bacterium
GGGTGTCGCTCGGCGCCGTTGCGCCAACCGTACTTCTTGTGGCGGATGCCGCCAGGGCGATCATCGGCAGCAACCTCGACGAAGCTGCCCTTGAGAAGCTTGGAAGCGCCTGTTCCGCAGCTTGCCGCCCCATCGACGACAAGCGGGGCACCATTGAGTTCAGAACCAAAGTTGCCGCCGTTCTCGCCAAGCGCGCCGCGAGAATCGCCTACACCCGCGCCGGAGGAAAGTAATGTCTGTCAAGGTTTCAACCACGATCAACGGCGATTCTGTCGATTTCATTTGCGAGCCCGATGAGACGCTGCTCGACGCACTTCGCAACCGCGTGGGGCTGACGGGTGCCAAGGAAGGCTGCGGCACCGGCGATTGCGGCGCTTGCAGCGTCACCATCGATGGACGCCTCGTCTGTTCCTGCCTCGTGCTGGGCGCTGAAGCCGAAGGCCGCGAGATCGAAACCGTCGAAGGCATGGCTGACGGCGATAAACTCCATCCCCTGCAACGCAAGTTCATCGAACACGCGGCCCTTCAATGTGGCATCTGCACGCCGGGCTTCCTGATCGCGGCGCGCGCCCTGCTCGACCGCAATCCCGATCCAGATGAAGAAGAAATCCGTTTTGGCCTCGCCGGCAATCTCTGCCGCTGCACCGGTTACGATAAAATTGTGCGCGCCGTTCAAGACGCCGCCAAGGAAATGAGAGGAGCTTAAACCATGTCCCTCGACACCAGCTTCACCAACCAAAAATTCAAATCCGTGGGAACCAGGCCGCTCCGCCCGGACGGCATCGACAAGGTGACGGGCCGCGCCAGATACGGCGCCGATGCGTCGGCCCCCGGTCAGCTCGTGGGCCGCATCCTGCGCAGCCCCCACGCCCACGCCCGCATCAGGAAGATCGATACGTCGAAGGCCGAAAAACTCGCCGGCGTGAAAGCGGTTGTGACCGCCGCCGACATGCCCGACCTGACCGATGGCGATCAGGGCATGTTCGACATTCTCGAAAATTGCATGGCCCGCACGACAGCATTTTATGATGGCCACGCCGTCGCCGCCGTCGCTGCCATCGATGCAAAGACGGCGCGGGAAGCCCTGAAACTCATCAAGATCGATTACGAAATTCTGCCCCACGTGACCGATGTGGACGAGGCGATGAAGTCTTCGGCCCCGGTGCTCCATTCCAAAATGTTCACGGAGGGTGTCGAGCCCAAGCCGAAGAAGGCTTCCAATGTCGCCAAGCGTGTGGAATTCGGTCACGGTGATGTCGAAGCGGGCTTCAAGGAAGCCGAGATTGTGGTGACCCGCTCCTTCAAGACCGAGCAGACACACCAAGGCTATATCGAACCCCACGCCTGCCTCGCCAGCGTCGGCCCCGACGGCCAGGGCGAACTCTGGGTCTGCACCCAAGGGCATTTCGTTTATCGCAACCAGTGCGCCCAGCTTTTGGGGATGGATGTTTCCAAGCTGCGCGTCACCGCCTCTGAAATCGGCGGGGGTTTCGGCGGCAAGACCCATGTGTGGTGCGAGCCCGTGGCGCTTGCCCTCTCGCGCAAGGCCAATCGCCCGGTGAAACTGGTGATGACCCGCGATGAAGTGTTCCGCGCCTCTGGGCCGACCAATGCCACTTCAATCGATGTTAAAATCGGTGCCATGAAAGACGGCACGATCGTCGCGGCCGAAGCAACGCTGCGTTATTCGGGCGGCCCCTATCTCGGCGCTTGGGCGGAGCTCGGCGCCATGACAGCCTTTGCCTGCTACGATCTCAAGAACGTCAAGACGGTTGGCTATGAAGTCGTGGTCAATCGCCCCAAAACGGCAGCTTACCGCGCGCCTTCCGCGCCGATGGCGGCTTTCGCCGTTGAAAGCGTGGTCGATGAACTCGCCCACAAGATCGGCATGGACGCAGTCGAATTCCGCCTCAAGAACGCAGCCAGGGAAGGCACCAAGTCCTCCTACGGACCGGTCTATGGCCCAATCGGCATCGGCCCGACTCTCGAGGCGGCAAAAAACCACCCCCACATGAAGGCGTCCCTCGGCAAAAATCAGGGGCGCGGCATGGCCTGCGGCTTCTGGTTCAACTTCGGCGGACAAACCTGCACCGATATCAATGTAGGCGTCGATGGCACAGTGACGGTCACTGTCGGCACTATCGACGTCGGCGGCTCTCGCGCTTCGTTGTCGCTCATAGCGGCGGAAGAGTTGGGCATTCCTTACGAACAGGTGAAAGTTGTCATTGGCGATACCGGAACCCTTGGCCACAACGACATGACCGACGGCAGCCGTGGCACCTTCTCCTCCGGCATGGCGACTGTCTTCGCCGCCCGCAATGCCATCAAGGTGCTGCGTGAGCGCGCCGCCAAGACGTGGGACATTCCTTTCGATGACGTTGTCTGGGAAGACGGCCACGCCAAGGCCACGGGCGAAACCCGCGGAAACCTTGCGCCATTGTCGCTCAAGGAAATCGCCGCTGCAGCGGGCAACACGGGTGGACCCATCGCCGGCCACAATGAACTGGTGGCCGATGGCGCGGGCGTCTCCTTCGCTACCCACATTTGCGACGTGGAAGTCGATCCCGAAACGGGCAAGACCAACATCGTGCGCTACACGGTGATACAGGACGCAGGCAAGGCCGTGCATCCCACCTACGTTGAAGGCCAGTATCAGGGCGGTGCCGCACAGGGCATCGGCTGGGCTCTCAATGAGGAATATATCTATGGCAAGGATGGCCGTTTGCAGAACGCGGGATTCCTCGATTACCGCATCCCCGTCTGCTCCGACCTGCCCTTCATCGACACGGTGATCCTTGAGATTCCCAACCCTAACCACCCCTATGGGGTGCGCGGCGTTGGTGAAACCTCAATCGTTCCGCCGCTCGCGGCGGTCGGTAATGCCGTGTCCAATGCGGCAGGCGTGCGCATGACTCATGTGCCCATGTCGCCGCCCCGCATTTTGAAAGCGATCGACGACGCCAGAAAGCACTGATGGTCGAGGTCCACCTCTGGGGGGCGCTCCGTCCCGCTGCGGGTGGGGCATCCTCGGTGGACGTCGAGGCCGATGGCATCCGCGAGATGTTCCGCAAACTCGAGGAGCAATATCCCGGCATGGCACCGCACATCGCCCGCGGCATCGCCGTTTCAATCAACGGCAAGATATTCCGCGACAGTTGGGGCGAGAAATTTCCGGCAGGCGCTGAGATCTATCTCTTGCCACGCATTCAGGGCGGATGACCATGGAACTCAAGGGATTTCATCATCTCACCGCCATTACCGCCGATGCACCGGGAAATCACGATTTCTATACGCAGGCTTTGGGATTGCGGCTGGTCAAAAA
>JACMJT010000179.1 GCA_014380505.1 Hyphomicrobiales bacterium
CGGCGTTCACCCAGCCCGCCATGTACAAGCGGATCGGCACCCTTGAGACGGTGGCCGCACTCTACGCCAAGCGGCTTATCGCCGAAGGTGTTATGACGGAAGAGGGCGTCGAGGCCATGAAGGCGGACTACCGCCGGATGCGCGACGAGGATTTCTCCGTGGCCGAAGGCTACAAGGCCAACAAGGCCGACTGGCTCGACGGCCGCTGGGCCGGCATGAAGGCTTCGAGGGACTACGAGGATCCGCGCAAGGGCCTCACCGGCGTGCCCGTGGCAAAGCTGAAGGAGATTGGCCTGAAGCTCACCAAGGTGCCGAAGAGCTTCAAGGTTCATCGCACCCTCCAGCGCGTGCTCGATGGGCGGCGCAAGACGATCGAGGACGGCGTCGGGCTCGATTGGGCGATGGGCGAACATCTGGCTTTCGCAACCCTTGTTACGGAAGGAAATCCGGTCAGGCTTTCGGGGCAGGATGTGCAGCGCGGCACCTTTTCGCAGCGCCACGCGGTGCTTGTCGATCAGGACAATGAGAAGCGCTACACGCCGGTCAACCACCTGGTGAAAGACCAGAAGGTGAAGCTCGATGCCATCAACTCGATGCTGTCAGAGGAGGCGGTGCTCGGTTTTGAGTACGGCTACTCATTGGCGGAGCCCAACACGCTGGTAATCTGGGAAGCCCAGTTCGGCGATTTCGCCAACGGCGCGCAGGTTGTGTTCGACCAGTTCATCTCATCGGGCGAACGCAAATGGCTGCGCATGTCCGGCCTCGTATGCCTGCTGCCGCACGGTTACGAAGGCCAGGGACCGGAGCATTCCTCCGCCCGTCTCGAGCGCTTCTTGCAGATGTGCGCCGAAGACAACATGCAGGTGGCGAATTGCACGACGCCCGCCAATTATTTCCACATCCTCCGGCGGCAGATGAAGCGCGATATCCGGAAACCCCTGATCATCATGACGCCCAAGTCGCTCCTGCGCCACAAGCGGGCCACCTCAAAACTCGCGGAAATGGGCGAAGGCACCTCGTTCCACCGGCTGCTGTGGGACGATGCGGAAATCCTCACGGGCGAAAAGATCAAGCTTGTTCCAGACGCCCAAATCCGCCGCGTCGTCATGTGCTCGGGCAAGGTTTACTACGATCTCTATGAGGAGCGCGAGAAGCGAGGGTTGGACGATATCTATCTGTTGCGGATCGAGCAGCTTTATCCGTGGCCGCACAAGGCGCTGATTCTGGAACTTGCACGTTTCAAGGGCGCCGAGTTTGTCTGGTGCCAGGAGGAGCCCTACAACATGGGCGCCTGGACCTTCGCGCAACCCAATATCGAGCGCGTGCTCGAATATGTGAAAGCCACCAATACGCGGCCGCGCTACGCCGGCCGCCCGGCCTCCGCCTCGACGGCGACGGGTTTGATGAGCAGGCATCTGAAAGAGCTGAAAACCTTCCTTGAGGAAGCGCTCGGCGAACGCAAGAATTAACGGGGTTAAGCGATGGCGAAGGAAATCCGCGTTCCGGTTCTCGGCGAATCGGTAACCGAGGCAACCATAGGGAAGTGGTTCAAGCAGGCCGGCGAGGCGGTGAAGGCCGACGAGCCGCTGGTTGAACTGGAAACCGACAAGGTGACGGTGGAAGTGCCGGCACCCGTATCGGGCAAGCTCGCATCGATCGCGGCGGAGCCCGGTTCGACGGTGAATGTCGGCGCCCTGCTGGGGTCCATCGAGGAAGGCGCGGCGGGGAGCGCGCCCGCGCCTAAGAATGTGGAGACGGCACCGGCACCTAAGAAAGTGGAAGCAGCGCCCGCCAAAGCGGAAACGCCGTTGTCGCCCGCCGTGCGCAAGATGGCGGAGGAGAACAAGGTCGACACTGGGGCGTTGGCTGGATCCGGCAAGGATGGCCGTATCACCAAGGGCGACGTGATCGAGCATCTGGCCAAACCCGCCATGGCGGAAGCAAAGCCGCTGGTCATTCCGCCAGCGCCGGCGGTTCGCGCACCGACGCAGCCCGGCGATGGCACGCGTGAAGAACGGGTGCGCATGTCCAGGCTGCGCCAGACCATCGCGCGCCGCCTCAAGGATGCACAGAACACGGC
>JACMJT010000018.1 GCA_014380505.1 Hyphomicrobiales bacterium
AAGACCGTGATCGAGCAGCTCAGCGATCCGATCATGCACATGATCCGCAATGCTGCGGGTCACGCCATCGAAGACACCGCCGAAAGGGTTGCCAAGGGCAAGCCCGCCGAAGGCTTGATCCGCTTGAGCGCCGAACAGCGCGGCAGCCGCATCGTCATCGAGGTCGGAGACGACGGCCGCGGCATCGACCGGGAAAAAATACGCCACAAGGCCATTGCCAGAAATCTCATCCCCGCCGACGCTGTTTTGAGCACTGAGGATACCGACAATCTGATCTTCCTCCCGGGCTTCTCGACCGCCGATAAGGTGACCAGCATTTCCGGCCGCGGTGTCGGCATGGATGTGGTGAAACGCAATATCCAGAAGCTCGGCGGCCGCGTGAGCCTGCGTTCCGAACCGGGCCAGGGGTCGACGGTGATTTTGACGTTGCCGCTCACGCTTGCGGTTCTCGAAGGCATGATCGTGCGCGCCGCCAATGAATCCTACGTCATCCCGATCGCCAGCATCGTCGAATGCCGCGCGTCCTGGCAGAAGGATGTGGGCGAGGTGGCCGGTTTCGGTGAAGTTCTCAAGGTGCGCGGCAGCTATGTGGGCCTCATCCATTTGACCCGCGTATTCGGCAGCTCCACGGCAGCCTGCACGCAGCAATCGGTCGCCATCATCGCCGAGATCGAAGGCGGCGGCCATATAGCGCTGGTCGTCGACGAGATCGTGGGCCAGCAGCAAGTGGTGATCAAGAGCATCACCGACAATCTCGATCCGGTGGCAGGCATCGCCGGCGCCACCATCCTCGGCGACGGCCGCGTCGCGCTCATTGTCGACGCCACGGAGATCTCAAGGCTTGCCGCGGCTCGCGGCAAGTCCCGGCGGCAGGCCCCGAATTCCGAAATCGACAGCAGGAGAAATGTCGCATGATCGGCAAGCGCAGAATAACCGACTACGACGATCTCTCCGGTACAGCCTTGGCCCCCGAGGACGCCGATGTGCAGCAGTTTGTGTCCTTTACGGTGGGCGATCAGCACTACTGCGTCGACATCATGGCGGTGCGCGAAATCAAGGCGTGGACCGGAACCACCAGCCTGCCCAATTCGCAGGCCTTTGTCCGCGGCGTCATCAATCTGCGCGGCACCATCATCCCGGTCATCGATCTTCGCATGCGCTTTGGCCAGGGCCTGACCGAACCGACGCCAAGCCATGTGGTGGTTATCGTGGCCATTGGCGAAGCCCAGAGCGGGCTACTGGTGGACGGCGTCTCCGACATCGTGACAGTGCCCCGCAGGGACATCGCCGCCATTCCCGATCTGGAAGGCGAAGACCGCAACCCCTTTTTCCACGGCCTTGTGACAGGCCAGGACAATCTCATGGCGGTGATTGCGCTCGATCAGCTGGTAAGCCAGCGCTTGGGTGGGCACGTTTCAACTTCGACTGCGGCATAGGAGCCATTAAATGTTCAACGTCCTGAACAATCTCAAGATCGGCAAGCGGATTTTCATACTTGTGCTGGCCCCTGCCATCGGCCTTGCGATCCTGGCGCTGACATTTTT
Organism: Hyphomicrobiales bacterium; assembly: GCA_014380505.1. The sequence continues at coordinate 1,545 of JACMJT010000018.1, forward strand.
CAGCGGAGATCGCAGTGTTGAACTGGCCTTCCAGGATAATCAGAAATCCGCCCGGCTTGCCGACATGATAGGCGAGTTAAGGGTAAAGGCAGCGGAATTGGCAAGGCGCGAAAAAGATTTTCTGCTGCGCAACGATGACAGATCCGTTTCGCAGTCAAAGGCGGCAGCGGAGCTGATTGAGGTGATGCTCGTGGTCCTTGGGGACAGCACGGTCAATGGCGATTTGGCCGAGCCGACAGCAAGATTGAAAGCCCTGATGGCGTCCTATGAGAGCCAGTTCAGCAAGGTCGTCCTCCTGCAGCGCAACCAAAGCAACGGCGGGCGGAAAGGCACGCTCGCGCGGCTCGAGCTTGATCTGGATGCTGCGGTTGCATCCCTCAACCTCGACAACGTGACCGGCAAAATCATGGCGGCGCGCTCCCGGGTGAAAGATTTCCGGCAACGAGAATTCCAGCAAGGCGAAACCGAAAGCCCGGCTGAACAGAAGGCCTTGGAGTCCAGATTCTCAGGGTTGCTGGACGATATGGAAAAGGAAATCATGGCGGCGGTCACCAGCCATGCTTTGCCTTTAGAGGAAATAGAACGCATCAAAAAGCTTGTAGGCGCCTATCGAAACGCCAATGTTGTCTGGGCCACGGGCGATCGGGTTTTCAAGGTGAATGTCAGGCTGCTGTCTGACATCGCAAGCCAGATGGATCCTTATTTCATTAAGATCGAAACCGTAGCCGATAACGGACAAGCCATGTCCGCCAAGACGCTCATGGAGGCCCGGGAAACCACGCGGATGGTGTGGTTTTCCGGAGTGGCGTCCCTCATGGGAATCATTCTGTTCTTTGGCTTCCTGGTCGGCCGCAGCATCATTCGCCCGATCAAAGCCATCACCGGAGTTTTCGAAAAGGTGGCGACCGGGCAACTGAACGTCGCCATCCCTTCCCAGGATCGCAAGGATGAAATCGGCCAACTCGCCCGCATCCTGGCTTCCTTCCACGAGAACACCACCCAGGCTGTGCGCACCCAGTCGGCGCTCGACGTGGCCTCGGCACCGTTCATGCTGGTCGAGCCGCAGGGTACTATCGTCGCCATCAACAAGGCGGCTGAGGAAATGTTCCGCACCGCCGAGGCAGACTTGCAAGCGGTCATACCGGAATTCCGTGCCGGGGCGCTCGTGGGCAGCTGGATTATGGCCTTCGGGGGCGTTTTAGCAGACGATAAACCGGAGACCACGAAGCACGAGCGCATGGTGATAGGCGGTCGCACCTTCGACATCGTGATGACACCGGTGCTCAACAGCCTAGGCGAGCGCCTAGGCACCAGCATCGAATGGAAGGACATGACGGATCAGCTCGCAACCGAGCAGCAGGTCGCGACCATTGTCCATGCGGCGCGCGATGGCGATTTCACCAAGCGCATACTGGTGTCGGATAAATCGGGTTTCATGCTCGATCTCTCCAGAGGCATGAACGATATAACGGAAACAGTGGATCGCGGCCTTTCGGAAACCGTACGCATGATGTCGGCGCTCGCGAGAGGTGATTTGACTCAGCGGGTGGTCGGCGAATTCAAGGGCAGCTTTTTGCAGCTCAAGACCGACGCCAACACCATGGCGGACAAGATCCGGGCGATCGCCCGGCGCATTTCCGGCGTTTCGGGCGAAGTCCAGGGAGCAACCCGCGAGATCGCCTCAGGTGTTGCCGATCTCTCGGCTCGGACCGAGCACCAAGCCTCTTCGCTGGAAGAGACCTCGGCTTCCATGGAGCAACTGGCGACCACCGTGCGTCAGAACGCCGGCAACGCCCAGGAAGCCAACCGGCTCGCAGCGGCGGCAAGCACATCGGCCACCAGTGGCGGCGACATTGCCAACCGGGCGGTGACCGCCATGGGCCGCATCGAGGATTCCTCCCGCCAGATCACCGAAATCGTCGGGCTGATCCAGGATATTGCCTTCCAGACCAACTTGCTGGCGCTGAACGCGGCGGTGGAAGCAGCCCGCGCCGGTGAGGCCGGCAAAGGCTTTGCCGTCGTCGCCAACGAAGTCCGCGCCCTGGCCCAGCGCGCCAGCCAGGCCTCGAAGGATATCAAAGGCCTCATCGTCAATTCCGACACCCAGGTGCGGGAAGGTGTTACGCTGGTGAAGCAAGCCGGCAGTTCGCTGACCGAAATCGTGGCCTCGGTGAAGAAGGTGGCAACTCTCGTCTCCGAGATTGCCGCGGCGACCCAAGAGCAATCCTCGGGGATCGAACAGGTCAGCAAGGCGGTCACGGGCATGGACCAGATGACCCAGCAGAACGCCGCCCTTGTCGAAGAAACCAACGCCGCCCTGCAATCGGCACAGGCCCAGGTCGATGAACTGCGCAATGTGGTGGACTTCTTCAAGACCGACGACCGTGCGGCTGAAGAACGGGACCGGTCTGAAGCGTTGCCTGAACCTGTCAACCCAGTGCGCCAGCAGTTCCAGGCCCTGGCCCGCAAAGTGGCCGGAGGCCGCGCCGCCGCAGTGGCTCCCGTCTACGATGACTGGAAGGAATTCTGAGTCGAGATCTCAATCATGTATCCCCAGACTGCGCCACCAATGATCGATCCGGAGGACGGTGACCAATACCAGTCCCCGTATGGTCAATGGGCGCCACGCATGTCGGACGCCCAGTTCGATTGCTTCCGCGATCTCGCCAAGGCCCATGCCGGAATAGCCCTGCTGGGTCACAAGCGAAACATGGTTTATCGGCGGGTCTCCAAGCGGCTGGCAGCCCTTGGCCTCAAGGACTTCGGCGCCTACCGCAATCTGCTTTCGGGGCCCGATGCGGAAACGGAACTGCAGCATTTCGTCAACGTGCTGACGACAAACAAGACCGAATTCTTCCGCGAGAATCATCATTTCCAGCATCTCGCATCGGTGGTCCTGCCCAGCCTCGACAAGGGGCTCGCCAAGAAAGGCAGCTCCAGGCTTCGTATATGGTCGGCCGGTTGTTCCTCGGGCCAAGAGCCCTATTCGGTTGCCATGGCACTTTGCGAGGCCATGGCCGATCTATCGCGGTGGGACGCGAAAATTCTGGCGACCGACATCGACACCGATGTGATCGAGTTTGGCCGCCGGGGCATTTATTCGGCTGCGGAAGTGCAGTCGATCCCAACGGCCCTCCGCTCCAAGTTCGTGGAAGCGTTGCCCGGGGAAACCGGCAGCGGCCGGATGTCCGCGGCGCTGCGCTCTCTTATCACTTTCAACCAGCTTAATTTGCACGGGCCCTGGCCGATGAAAGGAAAGTTCGACGCGATCTTCTGCCGCAATGTGATCATCTATTTCGACACTCCCGACCAATGCCGGCTGTTCGATCGCTTCGCCGATCTCCTCTGCGACGGCGGTTACGTATACATCGGACATTCGGAATCCCTCTACAAGGTGACTGAACGCTTCCGGCCCATTGGCCAAAGCATTTATCAAAGGATCGCCTGATGCCGGTGCGTGTTCTCATTGTCGATGACTCGGCCATGATGCGCAGTTTTCTGCGCGAAGTTCTGGCCGGCGATCCGGCGATTGAAGTCGTGGGCGTCGCGCCCGATCCTTTTTCCGCACGCCAGAAAATCAAGGACCTCAACCCTTCCGTCATCACCCTCGATATCGAAATGCCGGGCATGGACGGGTTGACCTTTTTGGAGCATCTCATGCGGTTGCGGCCGATGCCCGTGGTCATGGTGTCATCGCTGACGCAAAGGGGGGCAGCCGCCACCCTGAAGGCCCTCGAAATCGGCGCTGTCGATTTTGTTGCAAAGCCGTCGCGGGGATTGGAAACCGGCTGGCCTGACTTTGGTGCTGAAATCATCGCCAAGGTCAAGACGGCGGCGGCGGCGTTCGTTCCCTATGAAATTCCCCCAACCCCTCATCTGGCATTGCCGCAAGGCACCAGCGGTTCCAGCCGGCTCGTCGCCTTGGGTGGTTCCACCGGTTCGGTGGCGGTGTTTCAGCATATTATCGGCGCGATGCCCGCCGACAGCCCGGCAATGCTGGTTGCCGTGCACATGCCGGCTCAGTTCACCAAGCAGTTTGCGGCGCGCCTTGATGACATGTGCGCCATGAAGGTGACCGAGGCGGCCGATGGCATGCCAATCGCAACGGGCCATGTCCTGGTGGCGCCGGGCGACCGGCATCTGATGGTCAAGCGGACGGCTGCGGGTTATGTCTGCAAGCTCGAGAACGGGCCCAGGGTCAATGGCCACGTACCCTCGGTCGATGTTCTGTTTGAATCGGTTGCAAGGGCCGCAGGGCCCAATGGCCTCGGTATCATTCTCACCGGAATGGGCAGGGATGGCGCCGTTGGGCTCAAGGCGATGCGCGACGCGGGTGCCCTCACCGCCTGCCAGGACGAGGCTACGAGCCTGATATATGGCATGCCGGGGGCAGCCGTTGCCGAAGGCGCCGTGTGCCATGAATTGCCGTTATCCGGTATCCCCGCCTATATCCTGAGCACTGTGGGCTCGCGGCCCGCCATTAATATGAGGGTGGGCGCATGAGCACGACACCGGGCTCAGCAGTGGCCCATGCCGATAATGATACCGATATCGTCGGCCGCAAATCGCATTTTGATCCCGCCGCCGGAGCGACCGCGATCTGGATCTTCCAGGGCGATTTCTACGTGTCCTCGCGCCCCGACCTGTTTCTGACCGCGGTGCTGGGTTCGTGCATAGCGGTTTGCATTCGCGACCCTGCGGCAGGGTGCGGCGGCATGAACCATTTCCTGTTGCCCGACTCTGAAAACCGGGACGATCACTATCCCAGCCAAGCCTTGCGCTATGGGAGTTATTCCATCGAACGGTTGATCAACGCCATCCTGTCGCGTGGCGGCAGGCGTGAACGCCTTGAGGTCAAGGTGTTCGGCGGCGCCAATGTGATGAGCGGGATGTCGGATGTAGGTGCTCGGAATGTGGACTTCGTTGAACATTACTTTGCCAACGAACGGTTGCCGATAGCGGCAGCCGACCTGCGCGGCACCTGGCCACGCAAACTGCGGTACTTCCCGACATTGGGCATCGCTCAAGTCCGTGAACTAAGGGATGCGGAGGCCGACGAAGCCATAAAGGCCGAAGAGATTCTGCGTTCGCGAATTTCCGTTTCCAAACACGCCGGAGATGTCGAGGTTTTCAAATAACTGCCCGCTATGGTTTAGTTAAGGTGTTGTTCACCACGATGTTTTAAATAACGGAAATATTCCGGGAGAGCGGCATGGCCATGGAACAGCTGGATTGGGAAACCAGTGTCATCCAGAGATTCAAGGGCTTCCTTTACCGCTGCAAGGCGGATGAAGCCTATACGATGTTGGAAATGACCTCGGGAATAGAGCGGGTGTTCGGTTACCCCGTCAATGAGATCGTGGGCAATCGGCTCCGTACTTTTTCTTCCCTGATTCACGGCGACGATTTGCCTGCGGTAGACGAGGCTGTCACCAAAGGCCTAGCCGACAATGCCAATTGGGACATCAACTACCGCCTCTTGGCGGCCGACGGCAGATCCGTGTGGGTTCATGAAACCGGCGGCGGTATTTGCGACGAGCGCGGCGAACTGCTTTATCTTGAGGGAGCGGTTGCCGATATCGACATCCTCTACAACCGCATGCAAGAGCGGACTGCGGAACTGGCCCATGCCGCGTCGAGAACCCTTGAGGTCGTCGAGTCGCTGCGATACTTGAAATTGCTCGCCTTGAATGCCGGTATCGAAGCGGCCCGGGCCGGGCGGGCCGGTGCCGGATTTGCCGTTCTCGCCCAGGAAATGCGCAAGCTTGCCTATCAATCCGAAGAAACCGCGAAGTCGATAGCGGCCGGATGAACTGCCGGAAGGACTCATCCCTTTTGTAGCGTCTGGGCAGTTCCGGCTTTTGCACCTTTCCCATGGCGTTGCGCGGCAGTTAAGGCGTTGTTCACCACGATGATTTAGATATATGGCAATTCCGGAGGGCGGTATCGCTATGGAACAGCTCGGTTGGGAAGCCGGCGTCATCGAGCTCATCAACGGTTTCCTGTTCCGCTGCAAGGCGGATGAAGCTTGGACGATGATGGAAATGTCCTCCGGTATCGAACGCGTGCTCGGCTATCCGGCCCATGAAATCATCGGCAACCGTGTCCGCATCTATTCATCCCTGGTCCACCCGGAAGATTTGCCTGCGGTAAGCGCCGCTGTCGACCAAGCCTGACTGACAAAGTCAACTGGAACATCAACTTCCGCCTCATGGCTGCCGACGGCAGATCCGTGTGGGTTCACGAAACCGGCGGCGGCGTTTGGGACGAACGGGGCAAACTGCTGTATATTGAAGGCGCGGTTTCCGATATCGACTCTCTCTACAGAGGCATGCAAGAGCGGACCGCGGAACTGGCCTTAGCCGCATCGAGAACCCTCGAAGTTGTGGAGTCGCTACGCTACTTGAAATTGCTGGCGCTGAATGCCGGCATCGAAGCGGCGCGCGCCGGACGGGCCGGTGCCGGATTTGCCGTCCTCGCCCAGGAAATGCGCAAGCTTGCCTATCAATCCGAAGAAACGGCGAAGTCAATTGCGGCAGGCTGATTTGCCGGGCCGGAGTCATTCTGTGAAGGTATTTGCATAGCGCTTGCGTAATTCCGCCTTCTGCACTTTGCCCATGGCATTGCGCGGCAGTTCGTCGATGACGAAAATGCGCTTGGGTATTTTGAACTTGGCAAGACGTGTGGCGAGAGCGGCGATGATGTCGGTCTCTGGGGCGAGCGGTCCTCGCGCCGTGACTGCGGCGATCATGCCTTCGCCCAAATCCGGGTGCGGCACGCCGACGGCCGCCGACTCCGCTATGCCGGCGATCCCATTGATCGCCTCTTCGATCTCCGTGGGATAGACGTTGAAGCCGCCCGAGATAATAATGTCCTTGGCGCGGCCGGTGATGTTGACGCGGCCCTCCGCATCCATGGTTCCAACGTCGCCGGTGATAAAATATCCATCACCGGTGAAATCCTCTGCTGTCTTTTCCGGGTTGCGCCAATAGCCCTTGAAGACATTGGGGCCTTTCACCTCGATGATTCCGGGTTGAGTGCCCCCGATTCGAAGTGAGACACCGGGGAGTGCGAAGCCCACGGTTCCGGCGACTCTCGCCCCCGCAAGGGGGTTCGACGCAATCATGCCCGTCTCTGTCATTCCATAACGCTCAAGGATGGCATGTCCCGTGCGGGCCTCGAACTCCCGGTGGGTTCCGGCGGATAGCGGCGCCGAGCCTGAAATGAACAGCCGCATGGTGCGGCAGCTTTCGCGGGTAAAAGCCGGAGTTTTGAGAAGGCGTGTGTAGAAGGTGGGGACACCCATCATCAATGTTGCTTGTGGAAGGGCGGCGGCGGCCGCGTCCGCTTCGAACGTTTCAAACCAGATGATCTCGCTCCCCGACAGGAAGGCCGTGTTGAGCGCCACGTAGAGGCCATGCACATGGAAGATCGGCAATGCGTGCAGCAGCACGTCGTCGGAGCGGCAGCCCCAGAGCTTCACCAATGTCTGGGCATTGGAGGAGAGGTTGCCATGGGTGATCATGGCACCCTTGGAGCGGCCCGTGGTGCCGGACGTATAGAGCAGCCCCGCAAGGTCGCCGGCGGCACTCGCCACGGTTTCGTGGCGGTCTTCCATACGGCTTGCTAGGCTGGCGAGCGAGCCCTCGCCCTTGCTGTCTAGAGTGACCGTGGCGGCAACCTTGTGGTGGCCTCCAAGATTTTTGAAGCTGTGCTGACGCAACGGGTCGCAGACGATTACCCTGGGTTCGGCATCGCCAACGAAATACTCGACCTCCGTATCCGTGTAGGCCGGATTCAAGGGCTGATAGATGGCGCCGATCTTGAGGACGGCCAGATACACCAAGGCATTGGCGATGGATTTCTCCACCTGCACTGTGACGCGGTCTCCGGGCTCCACGCCCAGCGCCTCAAGAGCATTGGCATAATGGCAGGCGGCGCGGCGCAACTCCGCATAACTCAATATCGGATCGCCCCGGGGTGAGCGGATGGCGGCCCTGCCGCCCGCGGCGGTGAAGCTGCGGTCCAGCAAGGAATAGAGATTTTCGCTGGTCATTGTAATAACTCGGGTCCGTCATCGGTTTGTCATTGAACATCTGCCATGTGGAAGGGCGGGGAGGCGTTCAATTTCCCGCCGTTGCAACTGCCGCCATGCCGCGCCGCCGGTCACTGCCCCTGACCCCTGCGCCGGCATGGCATTTTTCATTCGAGAAATATTTTGGGGTCGAGCAGTTGGCTGACATTGCGCCCCCCATGCCCGGTTTCGACAGCGTTGATGAACACCTCGGCAACCGCCTCCGTGAGGAGGCTTCCACAGCCGAGCTTCTCCGCCATCTCGGTGTAATAGCCGATGTCCTTGGCGGCGTTGGCGATGGAGAAGCGGTAGCCGTCGAAATCCCCCTCAAGTGCCGGCGCCACCATCTTGCGCAGCACACCGGAATTGCCTGAGCCATTAAGCATGGCCTCGTAGAGATCGCGCCAATCGATCCCGGCTTTGCGGGCTGCGCTAAAGGCCTCGGCAACAAGCGCTATCATGCCGGTAACCAGATAGTTTGAAACGAGCTTCGCCATATGCCCCGAACCGATAGGGCCGACATGGCGGACCGTCGTGGCGAAGCATTTGAGAACCGGCATGATCGCCGCGAAGGTTTTTTCGTCGGCGCCGCAGAGTACGCCGAGCTGCGCTGTCGCTGCCCGCTCGGGCCCGCCCGTCAGCGGCGCATCCGCATAGGCGACGTTCATATGGGCAAGCTCGCGCGCCAGCCGCCGCGTGGTGTCCGGGTCCGAAGTTCCCGTGTCGATCAGAATGTGGCGCGGGCGCAGATGGGGCCGCAGCCGGTTGATTGTGGTCTCCACGGCCTTCGATGCCGGCACACAAATCAGGATGACCGAGGCCTCCTGCGCCATCTGTGCCAGATCCCTCGCTTCCGTAGCGCCGCGCGCCACGAGGTCAACGATGGGGTCGCGATTGCGATGGACGATGACTGTCACCCCATGGCGGTGCTTCAGCAGATTGACCGCGATGCCGTGCCCCATCATCCCCGCGCCGATCAATCCAATCTGCATGCTCGCCTCCTCTTGCAGCGCAATACGCCGGTTACGCCAGCACGATGCCCCGTTCCGCGAACGATTTCCGTGTGGCCTCCGCCGAACCATCGAGATCGATAGAACGGCAGGCGGCCTCGATCACTTCTGTCTCGAAGCCGAGAGCCTGGGCATCCTCGGCCGAGTAGCGCACGCAGAAATCGAAGGCGAGGCCGACGCAAATGACCTTACTGAAGCCCCGATCCCTGAGATAGCCGGCAAGTCCGGTCGGTGTCTTGCGGTCGTTTTCGAAAAAGGCGGAATAGCTGTCGATGTCGCGGCGGAAACCCTTGCGGACGATAAGCTCCGCATGCGGAATATCGAGGCCAACATGAAGGGCGGCTCCCCCGGTGTTTTGAATACAGTGATCCGGCCACAACGTCTGTAACCCGTAGGGCATGGCAATATGTTCGAACGGTTTTTTACCGTCATGGCTTGACGCGAACGAGGAATGCCCGGCCGGATGCCAATCCTGGGTCAGCACCACGTGCTTGAAACCGTGGGCGAGGCGGTTGGCGATGTGGACCACGTCATCGCCGCCGGGCACGGGCAGTTGTCCATCGGGACAGAAATCATTCTGCACATCAATGACAATGAGAACATCGGTTTCCTTGCGCATGGACAGACCTCACTCCGCGATGGCGCTTGCACAACCCTTAAGGGCCGCGTGCCGGTCGACGATGACATAGACCGGAATCGGCCGCAGGATGTGGGCAAGCGGGCCCTTCCCTTGAAAGATGGTCCGGAACGGTCCCGTCTGCAACATGGGTGTAAGCGACGCCGCGATATCGCCCGCCAGATAGACGCCGCCATGTGCTTGGAGCGTCATCGCCGCATCTCCGGCAATGCGCGCCAGCCACACAATGAACTGCTCGACAGTCCTGACTGCGGCCGCGTCGGTTCCCGCCAGAGCGGCCTGTCCTATGGTTTCAGGCGTTGTCAGCGGGCCGAGGGGCGCAATGGCCCTGTACATCTGCAACAGGCCGCCGCCGGTGACCGCATGCTCTGCTTCGAAGGCGACACCGGGCCTGCTCATGATTTGGCGCCAGTCGAATTCCTCCTGCGTCACCACAGGCAGCGTGGTGTGGCCGATTTCGCCGGGAAGCACCATCCAGCGGCCCCCGAGCTGGGGCGCGAGTGTCGCCATGCCGAGGCCGGTTCCGGGGCCCAATACGATCTTGACGGCGGGCTTCGGCGATGTTTCGCCACCGATTTGAACAACGTCACTGCCGGCAAGGCTGGGCAGCGACAGGGCCAGCGCCTCGAAATCATTCAGGAGCCGGAAGCGGCTGGCCTTCGCCGTCCGACGGAGGCTCTCGCGCGTGAAACTCCAGTCGTAATTGGTGAGCGAGACGACTTCACCCTGCGCTGGTCCGGCCACGGCGATGGCAGCGGCGGCGAGCGAGCCGATGCCCTGGGATTTCACGTAATGGCCGATTGCTTGCTCCAAAGATCCGAAATTGCGGTTCTTCAGCACGGTGATATCACGGATCGCCGTTGAGCCCGGCTGCACCAAACCAAAGCGCGAATTGGTTCCACCGATATCGCCGACGAGTGCCAGTTCAGCCATGGTTTGCCTCTACCTCCAAGTGCCACGGCTGGCGTTTAGGAGCAATAACCCGATGCTGGACGCTCACCCCAAACACGGCTAGGAGACGGCCTCATTGCGCACCGGAAATCACGTGGCAAATTCCCTCGAAGAAGAAGTTTCGCGCAGGCGGACCTTCGCCATCATCTCCCATCCCGACGCTGGCAAGACGACGCTCACCGAAAAGCTCCTGCTGTTCGGCGGCGCCATCCAGCTTGCAGGCCAGGTACGCGCCAAGGGCGACCGGCGGCGCACCCGTTCCGACTGGATGTCGATCGAGCGCGCTCGCGGCATTTCCGTAGTTACCTCGGTGATGACGTTCGAATATGGCGGTTGCGTCTTCAACCTGCTCGATACACCGGGCCACGAGGATTTCTCCGAAGATACCTACCGGACACTCACAGCCGTCGATGCGGCCGTTATGGTGATCGACGCCGCTAAAGGCATTGAAGCACGCACTCGCAAGCTCTTTGAAATCTGCCGGCTGCGCGACATTCCGATCATCACCTTCAT
>JACMJT010000180.1 GCA_014380505.1 Hyphomicrobiales bacterium
ACGCCAATCCCCTGCTGACCCGGCTCGAAGCCAACACGCAGAACCTCGACTCCATCATCGGCAACGCCCATGCCACCTTGGGCCGGCTCGAAAAAGGCATGCGCGACACCACCGTCGATCTGGCCCGCGCCATCGATGAAGTGGCCGGGCGAGCGGCGGCCGCGGGCGAGGAAATCGTCGGCCAAACCTCGCAGCTGGAGCGCACATCGAGCCTCATGACCAGCGAAATGCGGGACTTTTCGCGCCACCTTGCCAGCCAGATCGACCAGCTTACCCAAGTGACCGGTACGCTCGGCGCCGAATCAACAGAGTTCGGCCGCAACGTGCAGGGCATGGAAGCAGCCATGCTCCAGACCGTGCGCCAGAGCGTCGATCAGTTAACCGGCGTTAGCCAGGAAATCGCCCGCGTCGTTGAACGCACCAGCACAGATGCGGCCCGGCAGATCGACCAGGGCCGGGTTCTTGTCACGCAAGGCCTGCAGACGGTGACCACCGAATATCTCGACACGGTCGCCAAATCGCGGGCCGACCTCATGGGCTATCTCGCCAATTCTTCCCACAACATCGCCGGTGCCATCAGCCAGGCAACCGAGGCGGTCGCGGGCAACATCAACGCCGCGAGCGCCCAGTTCCTTTCAGGCATCGATCAAACCGCAAATAATTTGATCTCCGAACTTAATTCCACCGGCACGGGGCTGGCGGGCCGGGTCGAGCAGGCAACCGGCAAGCTTTTTTCGGAAATGGAAACGCGCGCCGAGGATCTTGCCGCCAACCTCAACACCACATCCAATCGGCTTATTGGCCAATTGGAGAGCACAATCTCCACAGTGAGCGGCACTTTGAATGAAACCGGGCAACGCTTCCAGGGTCTCATCGGCGGCAGTTCCGAGGACATGGAAGCCCGGATCGATGGCGCCGCCGAACGGCTCTACGGCCACATGAATGCCACCGTCGCCTCTGTATCCGGCAAGATCGACGAGATCACCAGCGCCGTTTATGGCCGCCTTGAACAGACCTCCGCCGGGGTGGCCAGCCAGATCCAGTCGGCCTCCTCGTCCGTCAACGATCTTCTGGTAACCACCGGTGGAACCATCGCCGCCCATCTCAAGGAGACGGCCGAGATCGTCAACCGCCAGATGCAGGATTCAGGCATAGCGCTCGCGTCGAACATCGAGAATACGGGCGGTGTCGTCACCGAGAAGCTCATCTCCGTTTCGGGTAGCTTCGTGCAGAACTTCACCCGGACTCGCGAGGAACTGATCGAGCTTATCAAGGTCAATACAAACATGATGACCGAGCGGATCGACACCACCGCCACGGACATGACGAACGCCTTCGCGGAAACGGCGGTGCGCGTCACCCGCCAGGTCAACGAAGCCAACACCCTGATGGCTCAGCGGCTCGAAAAGACCTCCGCTGAAGTCACCTCGCAGCTCGATACGGCAAGTACCCAGATTATCTCGGAAATCGGCAAGGCGAGCGGCGCTTTCTCCGAGAGCCTCGGCCAGACGACGCTGCAGATCACCGGCAGGCTTGAACAGGATACCGGTCTTCTGGTGGACCGCGTCGATCGGGCGGCCAAGGAACTCGATACCGTGTCCGTCACAACCGCGGTCACTCTCGACGAGGCCCACCGCAAATTCTCGAAACATGTCGAGACCGCCAACACCTATCTCGCCGACCAGCTTTCGACCGCCGCCAGCGCCATCGACGAACGCCTCGAGGGCATTTCAATGAACCTGACCGGCAAGCTGGAAATGACGGGAAGCCGTGTCTCCGAACGTCTTGACGACGTGACCAGTCTGGTTGAGCGCTCGATCGGCAAGTTCGACGAGGAGATGGAACGTATCCTGATCAACCGCAAGGACGCGCTCGATCTTCTGATCGGGGATGCCGCCAAACGCGCCGACGAGGTGGACGCGGTGATGACCAGCTACATGAAACTTATCGAAGGCTCGCTGGCCGCATCGGAAGCGAGGTCAAAGGACATCGGGCGGGTCGTCACTGAACAGGCGGCTTTGGCGGCCGCCAGCCTCGAGCAGGAAATCGGCAAGCTGGAAGCCAGCGCCGGCGGGCAGATTACCCAGGCCTCGCGGGTCCTTCGCGATCAGCACGAGCGCGCCATGACCGCCATGAACGAAATGCTGTCGGCCACCGCCACCGATTTCCAGCAGACGGCCCAGGATATGCGGATCACCGCCCAGCAGGTCGTCAAGGATATCGACGTGGCGCGCTCGGAGATGAAGCGGGCAATCGTCGGCCTCCCGGAAGAAACCAGGAGCAACGCCGACGCCATGCGCCGTGTCGTTTCCGACCAGATCTCGGCCCTCAATGCACTGGCCGAAGTGGTGAAGCGCCAGACCGGCACGCTCGATCTTTCGGGGCCCGGCATTGCCCTGCAACGAAGTTACAGGGATTCCCCGCCGGGAAAATCTGAGGGCGCCACGGTCCAGGCTCTGCAAAGCGGAACCGCGGGCGCCCAGCAAAAAAATCCCGGGCAGAGCGAAACAGTCCAAGGGGAGCAGAGTGGGACGGCTCTCCGCGGCAGGATTCTAGCCGACCTCGCTGAAAACACCGCGAAGATTGGCGAGCCAGGTAAAGCGGCGCCGAAAACCGCTCTGCTCCAGGCTCTGCCGCGCGAGATGGAAAACCTCGTCGACAAACTCAACCTGGCGGCGCGCGATCTCGTCGAGGCTATCGATGGCAACCTGCCGCGCGATCTGGAAAAACGCTTCGCCGAGGGCGAGCGCGACGTCTATACAGGGCGGCTTTACGAAGGCCGTGGCAAACGCCTGCAGAAACTCCTTATCGACCGTTATGGCAATGACCGGCTGGTGCGGAGCCGTGTTGACGCGTCGGTCCGCCTATTCGAGCGCCTCCTCGACATGATGAGTGCGGCACCCCAGGGCGAGGCCATGGTCGACGCTTGCCTTGCCTCCGAGTCCGGCCGGATTTATGTGATGCTGGCGGAGTCCTCTGGCCGCATCGCGCCCCATTAACGGAATTCCGAGCCTTGAGGTCGCCCGCGAGAGGCGATCGAGAGCGGCATGAGGCGTGCCGACATAACCTGCGACGGCAGCATCCTGAACCCGCCGCCAGAGCTTAGGGGCTGACCCGCAGGGGGTATACCAACCCATCTAAACCAAAGATTCACCACTTTCGGCAATATTCTGTTCGAGGACGTCTGCGTTGTCCGCAGGCCGTGAGTGGAGTTGCGTAATGTCGAGTGAAGGCACGTCCAGCGTCACCGAGTTGGCTCCGGACAATTTCGAGGCCATCGAGAAGGCTGTAATGGAATCCCAGCGCGGCCGCTGGTTTCTGGAGGAATATGCCAGGCGCCGGAGCGGTGGCGAGACCAAAACCGTTCTCACTGCCATCGGCAAGCTCGAGAATACGGTTGCGGCAAACCAGGATCTGATCGCCGAACGGTTGGGCAAGGCGCTTGGTCTTATTACTTCGGTGGACTCTAAGTTGTCATCGGCGCCCGCCAAAATCGCGGCCCCTCCGGTTGAACTTTCCGCCCAGCACATGAAATTCTTCAAGCAGGATGAAGAGCTGTTCGAAGCCCCCGCCAAACCGGCCGCACCCATCGCCAGGATTGCCGAGGTCCGCAAGGCTCCGGAGCCCCGGCCCGACGTGGCCAAGGGTGCGAAACTGGTGATCCGGCGCCAGCCGGAACCGGCCAGCGAAAGCGAGTACACGCCAATCGTCTCGCGTGTGATTCAGCCGGACTCCGGGTCAGCGGCAGAAGCTCCGGCCACGGATGCCCCGCCCAAAAGCCGGATCGTGATCATTCGCCACAAGGCGGGCGAAACGATCAATGTGCCATTTCACGACGAGATGAGGGCCAGCGCCTAAACCTGCCCGTTCAGCATTTTCGCAAACATGGCGGCATCGACATTACCGCCGGACGCGATGACGCCGATGGTCCGCCCCTTTGAAGCAATCTTGCCTGCCAGAACGGCCGCCAGCGCCACGGCACCCCCGGGCTCCAGTACGATCTTCAGGACGCCAAAGGCATAGCGCATGGCGTCGCGAACTTCCGCATCGCTAACGGTCAACCCTTCCGCCAGCCGTGAGCGGTTAATCGCAAACGTCATGGCCCCCGGCTGCTGTGTCAGCAGCGCATCGCAGATGGAGCCGGCGGCTTCCTTGTTTCGCTCGCGCACTCCCGATCTCAGGCTTCGCGCATAGTCGTCGAATGCTTCGGGTTCGACCGAATGCACTTTTGTCGCCGGCGAGCGCGCCTCCATGGCCAGTGCAATCCCTGCGGTCAGCCCACCGCCGCTGCAGCAAACCAGAACTTCGTCAAGTTGAGCGCCCCGCCTAGCTGCTTCATCGGCGAGTTCCAGCCCCGCCGTGCCCTGTCCGGCAATGACATGCTCATGTTCGAAGGGCGGCACCAGCACGGCGCCCCGCTGCTCCGTCAGGCGAGCGGCAATTTCCTCGCGGCTTTCCCGCGCCCGGTCATAGGTTATGACCTCCGCGCCATAGCTCCGGGTATTGGCCTTCTTGATCTCCGGCGTGTCGGAAGGCATCACGATGGCAGCCTGCAACCCTTTGATCTGGGCCGCCGCCGCTACACCCTGGGCATGATTGCCCGACGAGTAGGCCACAACACCGCCCTTCGCGGCGGCGGGATCGAGCTGTGAGATGCAATTCCACGCGCCGCGGAATTTGAAAGATCCCGTGCGTTGCAGGCATTCCGCCTTGACCAGGATGCGCCCGCCAGTCCGCCCGTTGAGCATGGGGGATTCAAGCACGGGCGTGTGTACCGCGAAGCCCTCAAGCCGCCGCGCCGCCTTTTCAATCTCCGCAATTCCTATTTCCATGTCCCCACCATAGCGCACAGCATCGGGATTCTGCTACACGGGACGTGAAGAGCCAGAGGTGCCAGGCGTTGTCACGCGATCCCCGCTACGACATCCTTTTTGAACCCGTGCGCATAGGGCCCGTCACCGCCCGAAACCGCTTCTACCAAGTGCCCCATTGCAACGGCATGGGCTACCGCGATGCCACGGCCCTTGCCACCATGCGCGGCATCAAGGCGGAAGGCGGCTGGGCGGTGGTCTGCACCGAAATGGTGGAAATCCACCCGAGCGCCGATGTTGCTCCCTACACCGAGCTCCGCATCTGGGATGACAGGGACTTGCCCATGCTTTCCCGCATTTCTGAAAAAATCCATGAGCACAACTCGCTTGCGGGAATCGAGCTGTGCCATTCCGGCTACACCGCACCCAACCGCTGGTCGCGCGAAATTCCGATTGCCGTCAGCGCCATTCCAGTCTCCAGCGATTTTCACGATCCCATCCAGGCCCGCGCCATGGACGCACACGATATCCGCGAGTTGCGCCGCATCCATCGGGCGGCGGCGATCCGCGCCAGGCAGGCGGGCTACGATCTCATCTACGTCTATGCGGGCCACGGTCTCGGCATCTTCCAGCATTTCCTTTCGCGCGCCACCAACCTCCGCGGCGACGAATACGGCGGCTCACTGGAAAACCGGGCGAGGCTGCTGCGCGAGGTGATCGAAGACACCAAGGATGCCGTGGGCCATACCTGTGCCGTGCCGGTGCGCATTGCCATGAACGAGTTTCAGGGCGCGGCAGGCCTCGAGCCCGCCGAAGTGGAAGACGCCATTGCCATGATGGCCGAGCTTCCAGATCTTTGGGATCTCTCCCTGTCAAGCTGGTCCAATGATTCGCAGACCTCGCGCTTCTCCGAAGAAGGCTTTCAGGAGCCCTATATCAAAGGCGTGAAGAAGCTGACGACAAAGCCCGTGGTCGGCGTTGGCCGCTATACCTCGCCCGACAGCATGGTGCGCGTCATCAAGACGGGGATCATGGACATGATCGGTGCCGCCCGCCCCTCCATCGCCGATCCATTTCTGCCGAAAAAGATCGAGGAAGGCCGCCTTGACGATATCCGTGAATGCATCGGCTGCAACATCTGCATAACCGGCGACTACTCGATGACGCCCATCCGCTGCACCCAGAATGCGTCCATGGGTGAGGAGTGGCGGCGCGGCTGGCACCCGGAACGCATCCGCCCAAGGGAGAAGGATGCCCATGTGCTGATTGTGGGTGCGGGTCCTGCGGGACTTGAAACCGCTCGCGCCCTGGGCCAGCGAGGGTATCAGGTTACCATTGCCGATGCGGCCCGCGAAGCCGGAGGCCGCGTGGCGCGGGAATGCCGCTTGCCTGGCCTTTCCGCCTGGGGCCGAGTGCGCGATTGGCGGCTGCTCCAGATTGGAAAAATGAACAACGTGGCGCTTTACCTCGAAAGCCGGATGACACCGGACTCGATTGCCGAAGTGGGCGCCGATCATGTGGTCGTAGCCACGGGGGCAAACTGGCGCCGCGACGGCACCGGCAGTCACCACATTCGCCCCATAGATATTGCGCCCTCGGCGGATGTGCTGACACCCGATGACCTTATGTCCGGGATGAGGCCCAAGGGAAAGCACACTGTGATTTTCGACGACGACCACTATTACATGGGCGGCGTGCTGGCCGAACTTCTGCGCAAGGAGGGCTATGGGGTGAGCCTTGTGACCCCAGCGGCGCTGGCCTCCGCCTACACCAAATGGACGCTCGAGCAAGTCCGCATCCAGACTCGCCTGCTCAATATTGGTGTGGATATCTTTGCCAACAGGGCGGTGACCGCAGTGGCTACGGGCCATGTAACGCTCGGTTGCATCTTCACTGGCAAGGAATCAGCCCTGCCCTGCGACGCCACTGTGCTGGTTACGGCCCGCAATCCCAACGATCAACTCTATCACGAGGTTGTGACGGAAAACGCTGCGGTCTCGCGTGCGGGCGACTGTTACGGCCCTGGCACCATTGCTGCCGCGGTCTATGCCGGACGGCGCTTTGCCGAGGAATTCGGCGGCAAGCCCGGCGATTCTATTCGGCGAGAAGTGACGGCGCTTGCATAGGGTTTGCCTCATTCCCGACGCAAGCTATGGCTATGACGAATCGGGTTAAGACGGCAGTAACTAAACTCGCCCACGATAATGCGAGACTGCAATCCGGGGGATTTCACCGTGCCGTTTCACAAGACCAGAATCCGTAGCCTGTGCACGGTGAGTGGACTTCTCTTTGCTTTCAGCGCCGGTCATGCCTTGGCGCAAACAATGGACTACACCGGCTCCATCGCATCCGTTGCACCCCAGACCGCTATCTCCGGCAAGCTCGCCACGCGAACGGAGATCGTTGCCGACCGGGGGCTCGCTGCCATGCTGACGCCCGGCTCCGAGGAAGCGCTCACCGGCGCCATTGCCATGTATGAGGAAATCGTGGCGGGTGGCGGCTGGCCTCAGATAACGGCGAAAAAATTAAACAAGGGCGCCAAGGGACCCCATGTCGAGATGCTTCGCCAAAGGCTTGTGGCGGAAGGCTACCTCCCCTTCGACTCCCTCAATATCGAAAATGCCGATACTTACGACGATGAGATCGTTGCAGCCGTCAAGGCCTTCCAGACCAACCACGGCGTAGCCCCGACGGGCACGGTGGGCGAGCGCACGCTGGCCGAACTCAATATCACCGCTGAAGCGCGGCTTTTCACCTTGCACGAAAACTGGCCGCGGATCTCAACCCACATGCAGGGCCTGCAATCGCGCTACATTCTCGTGAACATTCCCTCAGCCCAGCTCGAAACAGTCGAAGGAGGCAGAGTCTTCTCGCGCCACAATATTGTCGCTGGCAAGCTCGACCGGCCCTCGCCCACGCTCGCGAGCACGGTGAGCGATATCGTTTTCAATCCTTTCTGGACAGCGCCCGCTTCCATCGTCGAACGCGATATCCTTCCGAAATATTTCGAGGACGCGAACTATCTCGATCAAATGAATATCCGTATTTTTGATGGCGTCGGAGGGCCTGAAATCGACCCGCAGACCGTGGATTGGACGATGACGGCACCGGATCGTTACGTGTTCCGTCAAGAGCCGGGCGACCACAATGCGCTGGCCACCGTTAAGATCAACTTCCCTAATTCTCATATGGTCTATATGCACGATACGCCGCACCGTGAATTGTTCGGTGGTAACGCCCGGTATGAAAGTTCAGGCTGCGTCCGCATCGACCAGGTGCGCACCGTGATCAAATGGATTCTCGGCAGTCAGGATGGGTTCAATGACACCCGCTATGATATGCTCACAGCCAGTGAACATCCCTACGAAATGAAGGTGCAGAACCAGCCCGATGTGCGCTGGATGTATCTGACGGCCTGGGCCACTGAAGACGGCGCGGTAAACTTCCGGCCCGATATCTATGGGCTCGACGGCACAGGCTTCATCCTTGGCCAGCCGGAACCGCGCGGTTTCTAGATCCACTTTCAACTTGGTGGATTCAATTTCTCCGGAACTCGATATAACTCTTTCAAAGTATTAACGAATATTATCGGCTATTTGCAATTCTTCATGAAGCCGCCATAAGTGCAATCATGCGCAACGACATCAAGCTTGCCGCCGATATCGGCGGCACTTTTACGGATATCGTGCTTGAATCCGGCAAGAAACGGTGGAGCGGCAAAGTCCTCACCACCACCCATGCGCCGGAACTCGGCGTGATCGAGGGGATCGGCCTGGTCCTCGAACAATCCGGCCTCAAGACCAGCGATGTCGGCGTTTTTATTCATGGCACGACACTCGCCACCAATGC
>JACMJT010000181.1 GCA_014380505.1 Hyphomicrobiales bacterium
AGTAGGCGCTGGCAGCGTATACCTGCCCAGAGGCGTGAGAGCCTGGAAACTATTGGCGACGGCTTGTCGTACAAACCAAAATTGACAGGTCAATAATAACGTCCGCCCTAATCCAGAAGGAATAAGGTGTCGTCGATACGATGTTACCCGCCTCCCGAAACTAGCCCGGATATCTCACAGAAGTAGGTGCATCGGGGCTCTGAATCTGAGATAATTCTTCTGCAACAAAGGTTTATCGGACAGCAGAGGAGTTCCCCGATGCCGACAGATTGTAGCGCGAAGACGTTTGGATTTGCACGCGTAGAATCGCGGTCAGTGGTGGCCGCGTTTGATGGCGGCGCGGTGACGAGCGACGCGGGGAGCCTGCTTTTGGGGGCGACGGACCGGGCGATCGGGCTGGTGGATCGATTTGCGGGCTGCTTTGCGGACGATCGCCGGGCTGACCTGATTGAGCATGAGGTGGGCACGCTGGTGGGCCAGCGGATTTTCGGGATCGCGCTTGGCTATGAGGATTTGAACGATCATGACGAGTTGCGCCACGATCCGGTGATGGCTTGCCTGGTCGGCAAGCTTGAGGCGGGGCGCGCGCACTGCGCGCCACTGGCGGGCAAGAGCACGCTCAACCGGCTGGAACTGTCGCGGCCTGAGCCGACCCGCTACCACAAGATCGGCCATGATCCGCAGGCGATCGAGGATCTGTTCGTGACGCTGTTTACAGAGGCGCACAAAAAGGCGCCAAAGCAGATCATCCTTGATCTCGATGCGACCGATGATCCGATCCACGGCCATCAGGAGGGGCGGTTCTTCCACGGCTATTACGACAGCTATTGCTACCTGCCGCTCTACATCTTCTGCGGCCGGCACCTGCTGGCCGCCAAGCTGCGCCGCTCGAACATCGATGGGGCGGCCGGAGCCTGCGAGGAGGTCGAGCGGATCGTCGCGCAAATCCGCAGCAGTTGGCCGCGCACTCGCATCCTGCTCCGTGCTGACGGCGGCTTCTGCCGTGAGGCGCTGATGATCTGGTGCGAGGCAAACAAGGTCGATTCCCTGTTCGGTCTTGCCCGCAACACGCGTCTTGAGGCCGAGATCGCGGACGAACTCGCCCAAGCCACCGAGGAAAGCCGCCGCACCAGCAAGGCAGCGCGGCGCTTCAAGGACTTCATGTGGCGCACACTCGACAGTTGGAGCCGCAGGCGCCGCGTCGTCGGCAAGGCCGAGGTGACGCGGGGCGACACCAATCCGCGCTTCGTCGTCACCTCGCTCAGCCACGCCGAAGCCCAGGCGCGCCATCTCTACGAGAAGATTTACTGCGCCCGCGGCGAGATGGAGAACCGCATCAAGGAATGCCAGGCCGATCTGTTCGCCGATCGCACCTCGAGCGCCACCATGCGGGCCAACCAGTTGCGCTTGTGGTTCGCCTCGATGGCCTATGTCCTGCTGTGCCCGCTACGCCGTATTGGGCTGCGCTTCACCCAGTTCGCCAACGCGACCTGCGGCACCATCCGCCTCAAGCTGCTCAAGATCGGTGCCCGCGTCACCGTCAGCGTCCGACGCGTCAAGGTCGCCATGGCATCCGCCTACCCGTGGCGCGACGAATGGGAACTTGCCCACCATTATCTCCAAACCGCCACGGCACGTTGACGAAACAGACAGAGCACAGTCCACAAAATCCGCAGACCTGCGCCACCCGCCAACGCGGGTATGGACCCGCTCACCCTGCAAATGTCGAAAAAACCCGGCAAGCCGCCGCCGCGCCTTTCCGTAGTCTCCGCCACCGCCAAAAAGATCGACAAAGCTCGCCGACCGCTCAAATCAAAGGGCGGTGTGAGATATCCGGGCTAGCCGGTAGGCAAGCGGAAACGATACCCGCGGAGCAGGTTGCGGACGGCGAGCCGGCCCGCAACGCCGGCCGCGTTGGAGCCCGGTGTAAAATCACCGGCCTGGGGCTGTCCCTGG
>JACMJT010000019.1 GCA_014380505.1 Hyphomicrobiales bacterium
AACTTCGCCGCTCGGGAGATCCTTGTTCACGGTCTCGTCGCTGCGCGCCACCACTTTGCCGGTCAGGGTCAACACCCATTCCGACCGCGCCGTATCCACCAGGGCGAAGGCGCTGGCGTCCGGCTCGATCACGCATTGGGTGATGCCGTAATGGTCGCGCAGGTCGAGAAAGATCAGCCCGCCATGGTCGCGCCGGCGATTGACCCAGCCCGACAGGCGCACGGTCGCGCCGACATCGGTCTTGCGAAGCTGGCCGCAGGTGTGGGTGCGAGAGGCGTGCATGCCGCAAAATTCCTTGGGAAAGCCAGGGTTTTTGGCGGTTTATGGGGGGTTGGTCAAGGGTCGAGCGGGGAAGCGGAATTAGCCGGTTTTTACCGTCGTAAAGCGCGGTTAACCTCGCGCCAGAGCGAGGGAATCACGGCGCCGCGCAAAACCATTCAATCCGCGCCCAGCGCAAAATTGTGTCCGCACCATTTTGAACTTCCAGCAAGTGGGCTGACGCCTCCTTAGACGCCAGCCCTTCCAATTTACGCCACCTTGGCCTGCACCGCGGCGCACATAAGGTTGAGTCCCGTTCCGGTCTCCAGGAAGCTCTTGAGGCCGCTGAGCACGCGCGGCCAGCCATTCGAAATACCCCTGGCCATCTCCGAACCCAGCTTGAGCTCGTTGTGGAAGACGTCCAGGCGGACCGCATCCTTCACCACTTCGATCTCGAAGGTGACGCGCGAATATTCGGTCCGGTCGGCGGTCTTGCTGGGATCGACCCAACTGATCACCAGCCGGCGCGGCGGATTACTCTCCAGCACTTCGCCGGTGGTCTGGACAATGTTCGAACCGTCGCCGCGCACCATGTCCCATTTGGAGCCGGGCTTCCAATCCGAAACATTGCCATGGCCCCAATATTGGCGGGCAAATTCGGGGTTGGTGATGGCATCCCACACCTTCTGGGGCGTGGAGCGGATATAGGTGGTGTAGAGGAATTCGGTCGTTGGTTGGGTCATTGGTCTTTCTCCTGTAGGGCTTGCTTGAGATTGTGAAGTGCCTGGATGCGGCCCTGCTCGAACTTGCCGATCCAGCGCGTGTAAATCTCGTTGATGGGGACGGGATTGAGGTAGTGCAGTTTTTCGCGGCCTCGTTTCGCCGTGGCGACCAGATTGGCCTCCTCCAGCAAATTGAGATGCTTGGTCACCGCCTGACGGCTCATGTCATGGCCCTCGCAGAGTTCCCCGAGCGTCTGGCCGTTCTTGCGGCGCAGCCGGTCGAGCAACTGACGCCTGCTGGCATCGGCAAGGGCTCTGAACACTTTGTCTTCA
Source organism: Hyphomicrobiales bacterium (assembly GCA_014380505.1). Next base: position 1,314 of record JACMJT010000019.1, read on the forward strand.
TCGGCAACCATGGCCGGACTATATGCAACCATTTAGTTGCATGTCAATAGACATGGCCAGAAAGGCTCGGACCACGCTTTTAAATCCCCCATTTCCGGGCGAATCCGCTATCACCGGAAGATGAGAATTGTTGAGACAAACGACGACCTTAGGGCCTTGGTCGCGGAATTGGCGCACGCGCCCTATGTGGCGCTGGACACCGAATTCCTGCGCGACCAGACCTATTATCCCAAGCTCTGCCTGATCCAGGCCGCGGCGCCCGGCATCGAGGCCATCATCGATCCCTTGGCCGCCGGCATTGATCTGGCGCCCTTTTACGAGCTGGTCCGGCGTCCCCACATCGTCAAGGTGATGCATGCGGCGCGGCAGGATATCGAAATCTTCTTCCTGCAAGGCGGCGTGCTGCCCGATCCTTTGTTCGACACCCA
>JACMJT010000182.1 GCA_014380505.1 Hyphomicrobiales bacterium
CGACCACCCGCAGCTAAGTGATCGACGGCGGCTCGAACGGAGTCCGAAGGCAACTCTCCCTCCGTGCTTTCGTCGCCGGTAACAAGGCAGCGCATCATTTCCTCCACCTTATCGAGCGAACCCTCGGAAGTTACCGGTGGTGAGCCACGAGTTGGATGGGATGAAGTTTTCATAAGGAAAGCTTGGGATAACATCATTGCCTGAGATCCGCCCCGGTAGCGATCGGGTCTCTGCTCCGAGCCGGGCGCTGAAGCAATGTGGCTTCCAACGCCCGGACTCACGAACCACCTTAAACTTTGACAGGGATCGAATGCCGATCGGTTTCGCTGACCGCTGCCGTCCAGATGATCACGCCAAAGGCGATCTTATTCACCACGTCCGCGAAGTTATAGGTCACATTGAGCAGCACCATGCTATCCGCGGAGCTCGCCCCAGTGAGGTAGCCGAGGAAATAGCCGATCGGGTAGATCGCCCAGCCCACCACCACGATCCAACGCATCACCTTGAAAGCAGACTGCACGGCTGGTGGCGCCGAGTTCGCATTGATCTTCCCCGCTTCGCCGAGAAAAATCTCCCAGAGAATAAATGCCCAGCCCGCCATTCCGATGATGAACGCCAGCCAGGTATTCATGTATCCCGCCTCACCGACATAGCCGCCCACGAGCATCACAAACGTGCCGATGATCAAACGCCAGAACACACCTGCCGGAACCTTGGTGATCGCCGAAAGAATCAGGTAGAACTCAACCATGAGCAGGGGAACCGTGATCAACCAGTCGATGTATCGAAACACGGTCGGCGTGTTACCAGTGGCTACCCATACATCGCGCATGTAGAAATAGTGCGTGGCCGCCACCAACGTCACCAGGCCGGAAACGGTCAAGGAAGTTTTCCATTTGGGAGCAACGCGCTGGATTTCCAGGAAGAAGAATGCGGTTGCCGCCACGAGGGCCATCGAGATTGTCCAGAAGGAGATCCCGACTATGTCGTTAGCTTGGAGAGTTATGTCACCAGCGGCGAAGACCTTGCTGGGTGCTAGCAAACCGAGCAGGGCCAAGGTGGCAATCTTTGGGGTCAAGGATCGTGAGTTTAGGTTCATAGGTTATTAGTTGTATTGAGCTAGCTACGGATGGGCAAAGGTGTGTAGATGCGGGAAACTAATAGAAATGCCTGACTCAGGCTGGGGATTGGCGGAACAAGGCTTTTGTCAGTAGAGTATCGGCGGCAGCCCAGCCGGATAATGCCGCTCCTTCGACGCGCGGTCCGGCGAAGGCGTCGCCAGCGAGCACGAGCGGCGGCGACTGGCTCACGAGCACGCAGGGTTGTTCATCGACCTGCATGGGCTTGCTGTAGCGCCAGCCGTGGACTTGGAAGGTCTTGATCCCCGCGCCGAGCCATGGTGCAGCTTCGTCGAGCAGGCGCCGACCGCTCTCCTGCCGGTCACGATCCCAATGCGCCAGGCTGAACGCATGCGTGGCGTGAATGGTGACGGCGGGATCCGTGGAGATTCCTTTCAATTGGTTGTCCGCGATCCACGCGATTAGTCCGGCGGCGGGCGTGAGGCCGCCGGGGGGCGGGATGCGCGAAGGACCATCGAGCACGGCCAGGACGGCGAGGCAGCGCTCGTATTCGATCCCGGCGAGACGCGAGCGGGTCTCGGGCGAAAGTGGCACGCCACCCGCGTCGAGGAGCGCCAGCGATTGCGGCACCGGTGGCGTCAGCACCACGGCTGCGGCGGAGAAAGTTTCCAGTGAATTCGTTTCCGCAGTCCAACGATCACCCGCGCGGCAAAACCGCACGATCTGCTTTTCCAGACTCACCGCAAGGCCGTGGGCCACGTGCTTGGCCACGGAAGTCATGGTCGGTTTTCCCCGCCAGCGCGCGTGCCCGTCCGCACGCTCCGCAAATCCGCGACACCACTCCTGGACCGCTTCCGTTTCCTGCCAATGCCCGAGCTGGGCGGCAAAGCGCGGGCTGCGCGCCGTGATGAATTGCGCGCCATGATCGAAGGTCGCCGCCCCGATCCGCCGGCTCGCCATGCGCCCGCCTACGGCCCGGCTTTTATCGAGCACGAGCACGCTGCGGCCAGCCACTTGCAGTTCCGCCGCCGCGATCAACCCGGCCATTCCGGAGCCGATGACCAGCACGTCCGTGGTTTGCTCCGTCGCGTCCATTCGGTATTTCATTCTCCAGCCTGTTCGCTCCGGAGGCAATGAGAGGCGCATAAAAGTCCCCGCATCCATGGTTCGGGGATCGGTGCCCGCGCAAAGCGGAAGAGTCGGAAAGAAGAGGCGCGTGCTGACCCTCAGCCGCGCCGGGGAGTCGAACCGTTATGCGCCTCGTGGTGACACAGCGTGCCGGGCCTGGA
>JACMJT010000183.1 GCA_014380505.1 Hyphomicrobiales bacterium
CTTGCCGCCGATCAAGTGCAGCATCTTGCCATCGAAGCCTCGAGCCACGGGCTCAGCCAGTACCGGCTTGACGGATTGCGCATATCGGCTGGCGCCTTCACCAATCTCACTCGCGACCATCTGGATTATCACCCGACTTTCAACGACTACTTCGACGCGAAGATGCGGCTCTTCGACGAGCTTCTGCCGAAAGGCGCTCCCGCGGTTATCAATGCGGATACGCCCGAGGCTCCCAAAATTGAAAGGCGCGCCTCGGCTCACGGCCTCAACACGTTCACGGTCGGGTACAAGGGCAAATATATCAAGCTTCTCTCCATAACGCGTGAGGGGTTCGGCCAGCGACTCGATGTTCAGGGGCCGTCCAGGCGGCATACTGTGGTGCTGCCGCTGGTCGGCGATTTTCAGGTGTCGAACGCGCTTGTCGCGGCCGGTCTTGTTATCGCAACGGGGGGCGAAGAGGAACTTGTATTCCACGCGCTGACATCGTTGAAGGGCGCCAAGGGCCGCCTCGACCTGGTGGCGCGAGCCCTGAACGGGGCGCCCATCTTCGTAGACTATGCCCATACGCCGGACGCGCTCGAAAACGCCATGACAGCACTCCGGCCCTATGTCCGCGATAAGCTTCACGTGGTGTTCGGCTGCGGCGGCGACCGTGACAAGGGCAAACGGCCGCTCATGGGTGCTGTCGCGGCAAAGCTCGCCGACCGGCGGTACGTGACCGACGATAATCCGCGCACGGAGGACCCGCAAGCGATCCGCGCCGAAATCCTGGCGGCATCACCGGGCGCCAATGAAATCGGCAGCCGAGCGGAGGCAATCCGCACCGCGGTTGATGCCTTGGGAGAAGGCGATGTGCTGCTCGTTGCCGGCAAAGGCCATGAAGAGGGCCAGAAGATCGGCAAAACGGTCATTCCGTTCAGCGATCACGAAGCGGTACGGGCCGCGGTTGCGGGAGTTGACTACCGTGGCTGATGCACCGCTGTGGAAACTGGAAGAACTCCTCGCTTCCACGGGCGGGCGGATCGAGGGCGCGGTGGCGGCGGCTCTCAATGGCGTCTCCATCGATACGCGCAGCATCGTGGCGGGGGACATTTTTGTCGCCATCAAGGGCGAGAAACACGATGGCCATGAATTCGCCGCCGCCGCTCTCAATGCGGGCGCTGGCCTGGCAATTGTCACGACGCTGACAGATGCCATGCGCGCCGCCGGGCCGTTGCTTGTAGTTGCCGGAGATCCATTGCGGGGGCTCGAAAACATTGGCCGCGCCGCCCGGGCACGATCCCATGCGCAGATCGTTGGCGTTACCGGGAGCGTTGGCAAGACGAGCACCAAGGAGATGCTGCGCGCGGCACTGTCGGCCTCGGGCCAGACGCATGCCTCCGCCGCCTCATATAACAATCACTGGGGCGTGCCGCTGACGCTCGCACGCATGGCGCGCGAAACCGCCTATGGCGTGTTCGAAATCGGCATGAATCACGCGGGCGAAATTACGCCGCTGGTGGGCATGGTGCGGCCCCATGTGGCGATTATCACTAACATCGCGCAAAGTCATCTCGGCCATTTCAAATCGCTCGACGGGATTGCCGATGCCAAGGCAGAAATTTTTTCCGGCGTTGAGCCGGAAGGTCACGCCGTCATCAATCGCGACAGTCCGTATTTCGACCGGCTCGCGGCCGCCGCGCGGAAGGCCGGTGTGAAAAACATCGTGGGCTTTGGCAAGCACGGCGATGCCGAAATCCGCATGGAGCGCCTAGTATTGCATGCCGATTGCTGCTGTGTCACAGCCAGGGTGCTGGGCGAAGACCTGATTTACAAGCTCGGCGTTCCGGGTGAACACATGGCGATGAACAGTTTGGCGGTGCTTGGCGCCGTCAAGCTCATGGGGGCCGATCTGGCGCGCGCCGGGCTGGCGCTGGCTTCGGTGCAGCCGGCCAAGGGCAGGGGGGTGCGCCAGCGTTTGGGCGCGCCCGGGGGCGACCTCGTGCTCATCGACGAGAGTTATAATGCCAATCCGGCATCGGTGCGGGCGGCGCTTGCCTTGCTTGCCAACGCGAAACCGGGCCGTGGCGGGCGGCGTATCGCGGTTTTGGGCGACATGCTGGAATTGGGTCTGCACGGCCCTGTTCTCCATGGTGAACTGGCCGAGCCAGTGGACGCGGCACAGGTTGATGCCCTATACGCCGCCGGGCCTCTCATGGCCCACCTGTGGGCCAAAACACCTGCGGCAAGGCAGGGGGCCTATGCCGAAACATCCGAGGGGCTTCGCGAGATGCTTGTTGCCGGCCTCCGGGCAGGCGATGTCGTGATGGTCAAAGGCTCGCTGGGAAGCCGCATGGGTCCGCTGGCGGAAGCCATACGGGCAGCTTATCCGCCTCGAAGGACGATTGATTGATGCTGTATTACCTGCTGACAAGCCTTACCGACGAGTTTTCGCCCTTCAATGTGTTCCGTTACCAGACGACGCGGACGGGTTCGGCGATTCTGACCGCTCTCCTTTTTATTTTCCTGTTCGGGCCAGCCATCATCTCGTTGCTCAAAGTGAAACAGGGGCGCGGCCAGCCCATCCGTTCCGATGGGCCGCAACGCCATATTGTCGAAAAGCAGGGCACGCCGACCATGGGCGGGCTGATGATCCTTTCGGGAATCGTCGTGTCCACGCTGCTATGGGCCGATCTCCGCAATCTCTATGTCTGGGGCGTGCTGTTCGTCACCCTGGGATTCGGCGCCATCGGTTTTTACGACGATATTCTCAAGGTAACGAACTCTTCGACGCGCGGATTTTCCGGCAAGGTAAGGCTCCTGCTGGAATGCGTCATCGCGGGCGTGGCGGTGGCCTGTTTCATGTGGATCGGTGAGTCGCAACTTGCGAGTTCCCTCGCGGTGCCTTTCTTCAAGGATGTGCTCATCCCCTTCGGCGTGTTCTTCGTCTTGGTCGGGATTTTCATCATCGTGGGGGCCGGCAATGCCGTGAACATGACGGATGGTCTCGATGGACTTGCCATCGTGCCGGTGATGATCGCCGCGGCAAGTTTCGGATTGATCGCCTACCTCGTCGGCAACTTCAATTTCTCCGAATATCTGCAGCTGCATTTCGTCAAGGGTTCGGGGGAGCTGGCCATCATCTGCGGGGCTATCGTGGGAGCCGGGCTCGGTTTCCTGTGGTTCAACGCGCCACCCGCCATGATCTTCATGGGCGATACCGGTTCGCTGTCGCTCGGCGGCGCGCTGGGCGCCATTGCCGTGGCCGTGAAGCATGAGATCGTGCTTGGCATCATCGGCGGCCTCTTCGTACTCGAAACCGCCTCGGTCATCATTCAGGTCGCCTCTTTCAAAATGACGGGCAAGCGCGTCTTTGCCATGGCGCCGCTGCACCATCATTTCGAACAAAAGGGATGGAAGGAATCGACCATCGTCATCCGCTTCTGGATCGTCGCCTTTGTGCTGGCGCTCATCGGCCTTTCGACGCTTAAATTGCGGTGAGGGCCAATGTTTCCCGCGCAGTCGTTCAAGAATAAAAAAGCGGGCGTCTTTGGCCTGGCGCGCTCCGGCACGGCTGTGATCGAAGCTTTGAGACTGGGCGGCGCTGAAGTCCATGCCTGGGACGATTCACCCGCCGCGGTCGAGACAGCGCGCGCGGCGGGGCTTCCGATCTCCGATCTGCACGGGCTTGATTTCAAGACACTCGATGGGCTGGTGCTCAGTCCCGGCGTGCCCCTTACCCATCCCGAACCGCACTGGACGGTGAAGAAAGCCCGGCACGCAGGCATAGAAATCATCGGCGACACCGAAGTTTTCCAGCGCGAGATCGAAGGCACGGGCGCCAAGATCGTTGCCATCACCGGCACCAACGGCAAATCGACGACGGCGGCCCTCATCGGCCATATCCTGAAGGCCGCGGGGCGCGATGCCGAAGTGGGTGGAAACATCGGCACGGCCGTTTTCCTCATGCGGCCGCCGGTGAAAGACCGCGTCTATGTGTTGGAACTTTCGTCTTTCCAGATCGATCTGATGCCGGGGTTGAAGCCCGATACCGGAATTCTCACCAACATCGCGCCCGATCACCTCGATCGCCACGGCACCATGGAAAATTATGCAGACGTGAAGGCGCGGATGTTCGCCAATCAGGGGCAGGGGCGCACAGCCCTGTGCAGCATCGATGACGATTGGTGCAGCGCCATTGCGGCCAGGATCGCCACGGGAGCCGATGTACGCCGTATCTCGGTGCTGCAAACCCTTGATGACGGTATTTCGGCGGTCGGCGGTGTTTTGCGCGATCTCCGTTCGGGCAACGAAGTGGCACGCATAGATCTTCGCGCCATGCCGGCTCTCAGGGGGGCGCATAACTGGCAGAACGCCTGCATGGCCTATGGCGCAGCCCGCGCACTCGATGTGAGCGTGGCCGAGATCGAGAGAGGCATGCGGAGCTTTCCGGGCCTTGCACACCGCATGCAGGAGGTGGGACGCGTTTCCGGCGTTGCCTTTATCAACGATTCAAAAGCGACCAACGCCGACGCCGCGGAAAAGGCGCTGCTTTCCTTCGACACGATCTACTGGATTGCCGGCGGCATCGCCAAAAAGGGCGGCATTGAATCCTTGCGGCATTTGTTCCCGCGCGTCGCCAAAGCCTACTTTATCGGTCAGGCCACGGACGAATTTGCTGGCACTCTCGGCACGGTTCCACTGGAGAAATGCGGAACCCTGGACAAGGCCGTGACAGCCGCGGCACGCGATGCTGCCAAGGAACGCCGAAGCGGCGCGGTGGTGCTGCTATCACCGGCTTGCGCCTCCTTCGATCAGTATCCGAATTTTGAGGTGCGCGGCGATGCGTTTGTGGATGCGGTGTCCCGGCTTCCCGGTGCAATCATGAGTGGAGCGGACCATGCTGTTAAACCGTAGCGACCGCGGGCTTCTGGCCCAATGGTGGTTCACCGTCGACCGCGGCCTCATGTCCGCGGTGATGCTGCTTATGGCGGCGGGCGTGCTCGTCAGCATGGCGGCTGGCCCGCCGGTGGCCGAGCGCATCGGGCTTGATTCATTCCACTTCTTCAGAAGCCAGTTAGCCTTCCTCGCACCCGCCATGGCGGTTCTGCTGACGCTCTCCTTCTTCACTCTGCAACAGGCCAGGCGCACCGGGCTTGCCCTGTTTGGCGGAGGCGTTGCGCTGATGGCGGCGGCGCTCTTCTGGGGGCCGGAGATAAACGGCGCCCATCGCTGGATCAATGTCGGGCCAATAGGCCTTCAGCCATCGGAATTCGCCAAGCCCGGTTTCGTCGTCGTTGCCGCCTGGTTCCTCGCCGAACATGCGCGGCGGCCGGAGATGCCGGGCCATGCCGTGGCCTTCATTCTTGGCGCGATGTTGATCGGCCTCCTCGTTATCCAGCCCGATTACGGCCAGACGGTGCTGATCATCATCACGTTCGGCGCGATGCTGCTGGTCTACGGCATCCGCTGGTATCTCGTCGGGGGCCTTGCGGCACTCGCTGGCGCTGGTGCGGTGGCGGCCTATGCGCAGGTGCCGCATTTCGCTTCCCGTATCGACCGCTTCATCCATCCCGGCAAGGGCGACAATTTTCAGGTCGATACGGCAACCCAGGCATTCGGCAACGGCGGATTGATGGGGACAGGGCCCGGCGGCGGCGAGGCCAAGCAGATCCTGCCCGATGCTCACACGGATTTCAGTTTCGCGGTGGTGGGCGAGGAGTTTGGTCTGATCGCCTGCCTGTTGCTGATGGCGCTGTTTGCCTTCATCGTATTGCGCATTCTGCGGCGGGCGAAGGTGGAGCCCGATCCGTTTCCAGCCTTGGCCATGAGCGGACTGGCGATCATTTTCGGCTTCCAGGCGGTGATCAACATGGGAGTGAATGTCTCGCTGCTTCCCACCAAGGGAATGACACTACCGTTCATTTCCTACGGCGGCTCTTCGCTTGTCGGCATGGCGTTCGCCATGGGGCTGGTGCTGGCGCTGGGCCGGAGGCGTCCCGGCGCATTCCATCCGGCTACCGCCTGATCCGATGGCTGCGAAGACCATCGTTCTTGCCGCTGGCGGTACCGGGGGCCACCTGTTCCCGGCACAAGCCCTGGCCGAGGAACTGGCGCGGCGAGGTTACGGCATCCATCTGATGACCGACGAGCGGGTGAACGATTACGGCAAATCCTTTCCAGCGGCGGCGATCCATGTGGTGCCGTCGGCAACACTCTCACTCCGCCAAGTCGTTCAGTTGCCGTCGCGCTTCTTGCGGCTCTATCGCGGCTACCGGCAGGCGCGGGCCATTCTCAGGGCGTTGAAGCCCTTGGCGGTGGTAGGCTTTGGCGGCTATCCATCCTTTCCGCCCATCCTCGCCGCAGCCCGGCTTGGCATCCCCACGTGTGTCCATGACCAGAATGCTGTGATGGGACGGGCCAACCGGATGCTGGCGC
>JACMJT010000184.1 GCA_014380505.1 Hyphomicrobiales bacterium
CGCCATGAACCCGTGCAAATGCGGAATGGCGGGAGAAGCGGGCCACGTCTGCCGCACCGGCCCCCGCTGCGCCGCCGATTATCAGGGCCGCATTTCCGGCCCACTGCTTGACCGCATGGATATCCAGATCGAATTGCCCGCCGTGAAAGCCTCCGACCTCTCGCTTCCAGCACCGAAAGAATCCAGCGCCGATGTCGCCATGAGAGTCGCCGCCGCCCGCGCCATTCAGTCGGAGCGCTTCGCCGCCCTCGGCAAGCCACAACTCCGCACCATTGCCCAGGCCGACGGCACGCTGCTCGAAACCATCGCAACACCCGACGCGCCAGGACTAAAACTGCTGCGCGAAGCCGCCGACGCCATGAACCTCTCGGCCCGCGGCTATCACCGCGTACTGCGCGTGGCCCGCACCCTGGCCGACCTCGACGGCCTCACGGAAATCTCCCGCCTCCATATCGCCGAAGCCCTGAGCTACCGAAAGCGCCTAGCCTCTTTCCGCCTCGCCGCATGAACTCACGTGACAGTGGTTTCGCTGGCGGCGATATGAACGGCCAGCAGGCAGCCATTGGGCGTGCGGGAACAATGTTCAGTGCCATCCCTAAGCCACACGAGATCGCCTTTCCTGAAAACCGTCCCGTCATTCTCGATGAGCTCTCCGTCCAGGATCAGAAACTGTTCGTGCCCGTTGTGGCGATGCGGCCGCGTCGTCATGCCAGCCGGCATGCGGTAGACATGAAAGCCCGTGCCGGCAGGCAGGGTATCGTCAAGCTGCAAGACGCTGTCGCCCAAGGCAACGCCGTCGGGATAGACAAACGGCTTGAACTCAGCCTCATAGATATTGGCGATGCGCCGGTCGGATGGCTTGACGGGGTGCATGTACAGGTCTCCTCGTTAGGCAGGCTGCGATGCTGCAAGCACGTCACCGGCAAGGCCGTGGGCTTGCAGAATTTTAATCGGGTCTTCGTGATCGAGCGGCGCGCAGACGCGATAAATCTCAAGTGTCCCCGCCCCAATCATGCCGTGCACGTAGAAATACATGGCAGCCCCGTAGCGCGTATGTCCCGAGCGGGGAAGGCCAAGGGCGCTGGTGAGCAATTCCAGTTGGCGGGCATCCTCGGGTGAACCGATGCGGATCATTGGTTAGCCGCCACGGCGATTTGCACATCCCGCTGCCGCTGCTTCTCCGCTCGGTACATGAGGTAGCCCGCCAGCGTAACGCCCACGCCCACGACAACAATGACCAAAGTGGCGAGCGCATTGATATCGGGCGTCACGCCAAGCCTGACCTTGCTCCAGATGAGAATTGGCAAAGTGGTTGCACCGGGCCCGGTGGTGAAGCTGGAAATCACCACGTCATCGAGGGAAATCGTAAACGCGAGCAGCCAGCCCGACAGGATGGCCGGAAAAATGATGGGAAGCGTCACATCCTTGAGAACCTGCCAGGGCCTCGAGCCCAGATCCATGGCCGCTTCCTCGATCGAAAGATCCATCGATGACAGTCGCGACTGAACGATGGTCGCAACATAGGTCATCGAGAAAGTGATATGGGCGATGGTGATCGTGGTGAAGCCCCGCTGTCCGGGCCAGCCGATCCACTTCGCCATGAAAATGAACAGCATGAGCGACGAAATGCCGGTGATGACTTCAGGCATGATGAGGGGTGCTGTCACCAGGCCGGAGAAAAACGTGCTGCCGCGAAATCTCTTGAACCGGGCGAGGCTGATCCCCGCCATGGTGCCGAGGATCGTGGCGAAGGTCGCACTGAGGAGGGCAATTTCCAAGGAAAGAATTGCCGCCTTGATGATCTGGCCGTCGTTCAAAAGCTTGCCGTACCACTGCGTCGAGAAGCCGCCCCACACCGTCGCCAGCCGCGATTTGTTGAACGAGAAAAACACCATGGAAAGGATCGGAATATAAAAAAACGCAAATCCGAAGCACAGGCAGGAGAATAGGAAAAGCGGGCGCCGCGTCATGATTTGGCCTCGCTTCCCGCCTGCGCCCGCGACTCAAAGCGGTGATACAGCATCATCGGCACGACCAGCATGAAGAGCAGTGCGACGGCGACCGCCGAAGCCATGGGCCAGTCGCGCGCCGCCGAAAATTCATCGTTGATCACCCGGCCGATCATCGGATCGGACGCATCGCCGACGAGGCTGGGAATGATGACTTCTCCCGATGCCGGAATGAAAACCAGCAAGCCGCCGGCGATGATTCCGGGAAGCGAAAGCGGCAGCGTGATATCCCTGAACACCTGCCACGGCTTCGATCCCAGATCCATGGCCGCTTCATTGAGCGTACCGTCAAGCCTTTCCAGATTGGCATAGAGCGGCAGGATCATGAACGGCAGGTAGGAATAGACCATCACCAGGATCACCGCGAAATTGGTGTTCATCATCGGTATGGAACGAAGCGCCATGTCCGCCGGAATAACGCCATTGATGATCGCCGTGAGAGACTTGTTGAACCAGCTATTGGTGCCCATCAGTCCGATCCAGGCGTAGACCCTGAGCAGGAATGACGTCCAGAACGGCAGGATCACCAGCAGCAGCAGGATACCGCGCCAAGTCCCTTTGACCCGGGTGATGGCGAGCGCCATGGGATAGCCCAGCAACAGGCAAAGCACGGTCGCGATCCCGGCACTGTAGATCGATGTAAGATAGGCCCGTATGTATACCGGGTCCTGGAACAGGCGGGCGATATTCTTGAGGTCGATATAGGGCCAGGTGTCGGCGAAGGCGAAGGGCGGTGATGTGCCCGCCCGCGTCGCCAAACTCATGACGATCACGATCAGGAACGGCAGAAGGAAAAAGGCAAGCAGCCAGCCATAGGGCGAGGCGATGATGACGTTCCGCCAGCCGCGGCGATTGAACCAGTTGCGAAAAGACTGGCTTGCGCCGCGCGAAAGAAGGCCCGTTGTTTCGGTATCCGCGGCCAGAGTGCTGTTGCCATCCATGGCTTCAATCCATCAACACAATGGCGGACGAGGGATCGAACGACAGCCAGACCTCGTCCTCCCACTTGGCCACGCGCTCGTCCTCCTTGGCGCGGCGCGCGTTCACGCTGTTGGCGGTGACAAGGGCACCCGAGGCAAGCTTGACCCGGTAGAGGGAGTCCTTGCCGAAATACCCGAGATCTTGCACCCGCCCCTTGAACGCATTGACGGCGTTTGACGGCTTGCTCCGCGAGATCAGGATTTTCTCGGGCCGCACCGCGACCGTGACCTTGGCGCCCGGCGGCGGCGGTGTTTTATGGCTGGCTTTTATGCGGCCGCCGATTGCGGGCAAGTCCACTACGGTAAAACCATTGGCCGACTCCGTGATCGCGCCTTCAAACTGATTGATGGAACCGATGAAGTCGGCGACAAAGCGGTTGCGCGGATATTCGTAGATTTCCGTTGGCGTGCCGACCTGCCGGACGATGCCTTTGTCCATCACTGCAATGCGGCTCGACAGCGTCATCGCCTCTTCCTGGTCGTGGGTAACCACCACGAAGGTGATGCCCGTCTTATCCTGGATATTCATGATTTCGAACTGCGTGCGCTCGCGCAATTTTTTGTCAAGGGCGCCCAGCGGCTCGTCGAGCAGCAGGAGCTTCGGCTGTTTCGCCAGCGCCCGGGCCAAAGCAACCCGCTGGCGCTGGCCGCCCGACAGTTGATGGGGCTTGCGCCCCGCGAGTTCGGTGAGTTGCACAAGATCGAGCATGTGGTGGACACGGTCGCGGCGCCCGGCATCGGTCATGGCTTCGTGCTTGAGACCGTACCCCACATTCTTCTCCACCGTCATATGGGGGAACAGGGCGTAGGACTGGAACATCATGTTGACGGGCCGCTCATAGGGCGGCAGGTCCGTCACATCCTGCCCGTCGATAAAAACCCGGCCTGAGCTTGGTGTTTCAAAACCGGCCAGCATGCGGAGCAACGTGGTCTTGCCGCACCCCGAGCCGCCAAGCAGCGCAAAGAGTTCGCCCTTGTAAATTTCAAGCGAGACATTGTTGACCGCGGTGAAATCGCCAAACTTCTTGGTGACGGCATCAATTCTCAGGAAGGGCTTCGCCGCCGTTTCCTCTGGCGGCTCACTGTTCCGGCTTATGACCGTTGCCACGGGTTCGGTTCGCGCCCGAGCGCTAACCTCCGGTCTTGATCGCGCTGAAGGCCCGCGTCATCTCGCGGTCCTGCTCGTCGGTGAAAGCTTTAGGAGCCCACAGGCGCTTCATCGTTTCCGCATCGGGATAAACGGCGGGGTTCGCCAGTATGGCCGGATCGACGAAAGGTTTCGATGCGGCATTGCCGTTGGCATAGTTCGTGAAGTTGCTGCATTTGGCGATCACTTCCGGCTGCAGCATGTATTCCAGGAACTTGTAGGCGTTTTCCTTGTGCGCGGCATCTTTTGGAATGCATAGGCAGTCGACCCAGGCGGGCGCTCCCGTCTTGGGAACGAAATAGGCGAGATTGATCTCAACGCCCGCCTCGGTGGCGCGGGCCTTGGCGGTCGAATAATCGCCCGACCAGCTGTTGATGACGCAGAGTTCCTTGTTCGGAATGGCGTTAAGATAGTTCGTGTTGTCGAAAGTGCGGATATGCTGCCGGATCGGCTTGAAAAGATCGACGACCGCCTGGTAATCGGCGACGTTGGCGGTATCGCCATCCTTGCTGGCATATTTGAGCAGCATCGGAATGACGTCGGTCTGCGAGTCGAGAATGGAGATGCCGCAATCGGCGAGCTTCGCGGCATTCTCAGGCTTGAAGACAAGGTCGAGTGATTCCATGTCCGCGTCCGGTATGCGTTCCTTGATCATGTCGACGTTGTAGGTGAATCCAACCGAGCCCCACATATAGGGAATGGCGTATTGGTTTCCCGGATCCCATCCAGAAAGTATGCGGAGGACCTCAGGATCAAGATTGCTCCAGCCGGGCAGTTTCGACTTGTCGAGCTTGTCGTAGATGTCAGCCTTGATGAAGCGCGGCATTTCGAGCCCCGACATGTCGACGACGTCATACCCCGTGCTGCCCGCCAGCATCTTGGCCTGCATTTCTTCAGCGGAACTGTAGGTATCGTAGGTGACCGCGATTCCGCTCGCAGACTGGAAGTCTTCGATCGTCGTTTCGCCGATATAGTCGGCCCAGTTATAGACATTGAGAACCGCATCTTCAGCGCGTGACCGGCGGATAAAGGGCATGGAAAGTGCCGCGGCGCCTCCGATCGCCGTCAGGGCAGAGCGTCTCGTCAGGGTCATATCGTTCACTCCCTCTGGTTTTGAGCTCTTCGCGGCTCAAGAATTATCCGGTCACCCAATTCAATCCCTATTTCCTGTCATGTCAAATTCGGAAGGCGGCGTGTCCATGCTCATGACCGGCAGCAACTGCCGCAAATGATCGTGATGACTGCGCACTCCCAATTCAAGATCGGAGAGGTGAAAGCCTTCGAAGGCCGAAGACTTCATCGATTCATTCGACCAGACGGTAAGCTGCTTGTCTTCCTTTGTGGTTTCGCGGTCGATGCGGGTGGCGAGATAGCGGGCGAGTTTTTGCTCCCGGCTCTCGCTGGGCCGCCGGTAGATGGCGCCGCGCTGCAAGGTTGACGACACCGAGAGCGGGAACTCCTGATAGAATTGCACGAGCTCCGGCGTAACCGCGATCACCCCGTTGGGAAACAGGCCGAAATAGCTCCAGGCCTTGCGCAGATGTTCCGGCAGCCACGTCTGGGGGGGTGCGATCTTGATATAGTTCCGCACGCTCCAGCGCCGCCCGCCGTATGGATTGTAAACCGCCGTGGAGCGGCTCACGCCATTGACGAAGGCCTCGTCCCGGTAACTTGCCCCGTAGAGATCCTGCAAGGCGGGGTGCGCCATGGGCACGTGGTATCCTTCATTGTCCACATCGCGGATTGACTTCCAGTTCACCGGCGAACGGCTTTCCCAGAACCCGCCCGCGGGGACAAGGTCATCCAACTTGTAGGACGCGAGTTCCCGCGCGTGTGGCGCCATGAGTTCGGAGACGGCGGGCTGCGGGCCGGACCTGAAGCGGATAAAGATCAGGCCATGCCAGACTTCGACATCGATGGGCTTCAAGCCAAACGCCGTCTTGTCCATCGGCCCGAAACTCTTGGGCCGCGCCGGCCCCCTCAACGTGCCATCGAGATTGTACACCCAGCCGTGGAAGGGGCACACGATGGCGTTCTTGCAGTGACCTCGCTTGTCGGCGACAACGCGCGACCCCCGGTGGCGGCAGAGATTGTGGAAAGCCCTGATCGCGCCAGTACCGTCCCTGATGATGAGGGCGCGCTCGGCCGCGACATCAAACGTAAAAAAGTCCCCAGGCAGCGGAATGTCGCTCACATGACCGGCGATCTGCCAGTGGGTTTCGAAGATCGCGGTTTGCTCCAGCCGTAGCAAGGCTTCGCTATGATAGGTCCATGCGGGCAAGCCCCGGCGATCCCAAAGGTTCTTTCTATCGCTGCCGCGCTCCATGCCTGGCCGCTCCTCAAATTAAATTCACTCGACAGACGGGATTTTGGCTGTATTTTGACTGACGTGTCAATCAGAATCGAAATATTTTGGATATCGAAATATATTATCTATTAAATTCAGAGAGTTAATGGAGAAAGGCAATAGGATGGCGTCTTCGGCAATCCGGAAACAGGAAACACCGCCGCCCCGCAAGGCGAGCAGGGAGCATCGGCGCCAGCAACTCATCGAGGCAACGGTGGAATGCCTCGCCCGCCGGGGCTATGCGCAAACCACCCTGTCGGATGTTGCCAATCTTGCTGGCCTTTCCCATGGGCTGGTGAACTTCCATTTCGAAACCAAACAAAAATTGCTGATCGAAACGCTGCTTTTTCTCGCCGCCGAATACCGCGAGAACTGGATTGGCGCATTGGCTGCCGCTCCTCCATCGCCGGAACATCAGCTCGAAGCCCTTATTACGGCCGATTTCAACGAGACAGTCTGTACACAGAACAAACTGACCGCCTGGTGCGCCTTCTGGGGTGAGGCCCAGAGCCGGCCGATCTACCAGGAAACCTGCGGCTCCAACGATCTCAAATATGTTGCCATGCTGGAGGGCATTTGCGATCGCCTCATCAAGAATGGGGGTTTCGATCTCGATGCCGCGCGGGTGGCCCGCATCCTCAGGGTCACCGTCGAAGGGCTATGGCTGGACCTCATGAGTCTGAACACGCCCGATACGCGGGAGGAGGCGAAGAGGACCGCGTTCACCTGCGCGGCGGCGTTTTTTCCTAAACACTTTGACGAGGCTGGCCTGCGCCCATGATCTTTAATCGTTAAAATTCGAGCGATTCCCTCAACCATCCCTTAACCCCGATCCCACGGCGTAAGGCTTTGGCAAAGAGTCCGTGGCAAGTGTCTTTGGGAACCAGGCACGAAAGATCGGACGACCAAGTGATCCATCGCCAAGGCGCCATGCCCGCTGTTGCAGCGGGCGAAAAGGAACTCGCCGATGCGCTCCGCGATCTCGCGCGCCCCGAGGTAGGTCATGGCAAGATGATCGCCGGGGCATCGGGAGTCATGGTGCTCAGCGGCATGTGCCTCACCATGGCGCCCAACGCCTCACAGCCGATGCTGGCCCTGATCCTTGCGGGACTGATCTTCCTGCTTGGCCTGGCGGTCGGTGAAATGTTCTGGCGGCGGGGCGCCAAGCGCCGTCTGCTGGCGCTGGCCACCGCTGCGGCCGCATTGCAAAAAGCCAGGCAGGACGCGGAGTCGTCGAACCGCGCCAAGTCGCGTTTCCTTGCCACCACCAGCCACGAAATCCGCACGCCGATGAACGGCGTCCTTGGCATGGTCGGCCTCCTCCTCGAAACCGATCTGACGCCGGAGCAGAAAAATTACGCAAGGACGGTGGAGGCTTCGGGCCGGGCGCTTTTGTCGATCGTCGATGAACTGCTCGACACAACGAAGATCGAGCAAGGTCATCTCGACGTGCAGGAGAACCGTTTCGATATCGTTGGCCTGGCGGAAAGTGTCACCGAACTTCTGGCTCCCCGGGCTCACGCCAAAGGCGTTGAGATTTCCTGCCACGTGTCCCATTCCCTGCCGCACTTTATCGTTGGCGACGAGCAGCGCATCCGCCAGATCCTGTTTAACCTCTGCGGCAATGCCATCAAGTTCACGGCCAAGGGCGGCGTGTCGCTGTCCATCGGGCAGGAAAGTGCCCACACCATGACGATCGCCGTCGGCGATACCGGAATTGGAATGTCCGGCGACGAGATAAAACGGGTATTCGACGAATATGTTCAGGCCAACGCCGACACCAAGCGGCTTTTCGGCGGCACGGGCCTCGGCCTTTCGATTTCACGCAAACTCGCCGAGGCCATGGGGGGCTCGATTTCGGTGGCAAGCCGGATGGGAGCGGGGACGACGTTCACGGTCAGGCTTCCGCTTCAAGCCGCCGGCGCTCAACCGGAAACCCAACCCTTGCTGTTGGGCCGCACCTACGGCCTGGCGATGGAAGAGGGACCCATCGCCAGGCATCTTGCAGCGGCACTGGCGGAACTTGGCGCCGGCGTTCATCAACTCGCAAGCCCCGAAGCGGTGCAGCGCGCACTTGCCGGCAAGGCCGATGGCGGCTGTCCCGTCTTGATCTGCGATACGAGCCATGCGGAGGCGCTCTCGTCCTGGGCAAAGCGCAGGCGTGGCGGTAACGGCACCCCGCCGCGGATTTTCGTCATCATGCGGGCCGAAGAACGCAAGCAGCATCAGAATCTGCTGTCGCATCCATTCGCCGGTTACCTGTTGAAGCCGTTCCGCCGCGCCACATTGGTCCGCCAATTGAGCCTGGAGGGCGATGCGGCGATGAACGCCGCCATTTCCGGTCTTCGTAAGATTGTCGAGAAGCCCCACAGGGGTGCCGGAATGAAGGTCATTCTCGCTGAAGACAATCCGGTCAATGCCCTGCTGGCGCGCACCATGCTGGAAAAAGCCGGATGCCGCGTGACCCACGCCAGCAACGGCAAAGAGCTCTTGAGCCTGCTGGAGCGGGGAGTCATTCCCGACATGATCGTCATGGACGTCGAAATGCCCGAACTCGATGGCCTCGAAACCACCCGGCGCATCCGGCAAAATGAAGGCAGGACCGGGGGTGGCCGTGTGCCGATCCTGGCGCTCACCGCCAACTCGAAACGCGAAGACCATGAGGAATGCCTTGCTGCCGGTATGGACGGCCACCTCTCCAAGCCCTTCGACCGGCACGATCTGGACGAAGCCATCGTCAGGCTTGTCCAGCGCCGCCCGGCGGCTTAAGCGGTCACATAACTGTCGCAATCGCGCCTTCTGTGGCAGTACAAACCAAAGGGGAGACTGCGGCACTTGTCCGGCCTGCCGACCATTCACGCCACCAAAAGCGATTTGAAACTCCGGCTCGCCCATGGCGCCGACGAGATTCGTGCGTGTCAGAAACTTCGTTACCGGGTGTTTTACGAGGAGTTGTCCGCCACGCCCGGGGCGGCCGGCGGCACCGACGCGGACCGCTTCGATGCCCTCTGCGACCATTTAGCCGTGGTGCGTGAAGGAACGGCCTCGACACCCGATCCCGTCATGCTCGCCGACGGCGAACTGGTCGGCACCTACCGCCTGTTGCGCCAGGATGTGGCGGAACGGACCGGTGGATTCTACTCCCAGGATGAATTCGATATCGCACCGCTTCTGGCCTCGCACCGGAATCTCCGGTTTCTCGAACTCGGACGCTCCTGCGTGCTCAAACCCTATCGCACCAAACCGGTCGTAGAACTCCTCTGGCAAGGCATATGGAATTATGTGCGCGCCCACGGCTTCGACGTGATGTTCGGCTGCGCCAGCTTCGAAGGCACCGATCCCGAGGCCCATGCGGGAGCTTTAAGTTTTCTTGCGGAGTACCGGGCGGTTCCGCCCGAATGGCGGGTGCGGGCTGTTTCCAGCCGCTATGTGGAGATGAAACGGCGCGGCCGCTTCGATGCCAAGGCGGCGCTTCGGGCTCTGCCGCCCCTCATCAAGGGCTATCTCCGGCTTGGCTGCTACATCGGCGAGGGCGCCGTCGTCGACCGCCAGTTCAACACCCTCGATGTCCTCATCGTCTTGCCCGTGTCAGCCATCGATTCGCGCTATTTCGCCCATTTCGGCCAGCCGAACGATTAGATCGCCGCTCTATCGATTGATGTCGTAGGCGGCGATCGCTGCAAGATTTACAATGTCGGAGGCGGTGGCCGACATGGACGCAATTTGCACCGGCTTGTCGAGGCCCGTCAGCAACGGGCCCACCACCGTGACACCGCCAAGCTGCTGCAGCATCTTGGTGGAAATCGACGCCGAGTGGGCGGCGGGCATCACCAATACGTTGGCAGGTCCCGTGAGGCGGCAGAAGGGATAAAGCGCCATGGCCTCCCGCGACAGCGCCACGTCGGCGCCCATCTCGCCGTCATACTCGAAA
>JACMJT010000185.1 GCA_014380505.1 Hyphomicrobiales bacterium
CCGAGGCGGCCTTCGTTCTTGGCGATGAGGCCGGAGGCAGCACCCAGGATTTGTGGCGTTGAACGGTAATTGCGTTCAAGCCGGATTACCTTGGCGCCAGGAAAGTCTTTCTCGAAGCGCAGGATGTTGTCGACTTCGGCACCGCGCCAGCCGTAGATAGACTGGTCATCGTCGCCCACGCAGCAAACATTGTGGTGGCCCTGAGCCAGAAGCCTGAGCCACAGATATTGCGCCACGTTGGTGTCCTGGTATTCATCCACCAGCATGTATTTGAAGCGCTGCTGATAGCGCTTCAGCACGTCTGGGTGGTCCTGGAAGATGCGGAGAACTTCGAGCAGGAGATCGCCGAAGTCGGCGGCGTTCACCACCTTCAGGCGTTGCTGATATTCAGCATAGAGCTTGCCGCCCTGGCCATTGGCGAAGGAATTTGCCTCACCGGCAGGCAACTTGCCGGGGGTGAGGCCCCGGTTTTTCCAACCATCGATCAGGGCAGCCAACTGGCGCGCGGGCCAGCGCTTTTCGTCGATATCGTGGGCTTCGAGCAATTGCTTGAGCAACCGGATTTGGTCGTCGGTATCGAGAATCGAAAAACCGGACTTGAGCCCTGCAAGTTCCGCGTGGTTGCGCAGAATCTTGACACCAATGGCGTGAAACGTACCGAGCCAGGCCATGCCCTCGACCACGCCGCCGATAAGAGCGCCAATCCGGTGTTTCATTTCGCGCGCCGCCTTGTTGGTGAAGGTGACGGCGAGGATTTGCCCAGGCCAGGCCTTGCCCGTTGCAAGAATATGGGCAAGCCTCGTCGTCAGCACGCGGGTTTTGCCGGTGCCAGCGCCTGCCAGAACCAGAAGCGGTCCATCGGTGGTTTCAACGGCAATGCGCTGTTCGGGGTTGAGGCCCTTGAGATAGGGCGCTTCGGCGCCTTGCAGCGCACGCGCCGACAGGCTCCCCGGCTTGATGGGCGGGGATGCCACGTCGTCGTCGAAATCGCCAATGTCGATGGGCTTGATGGCCATGGGGCTCCGAATCCTCGAAGCCTATATAGCAACCCCGCGAACGAAAGCGAAACTCAGGCGGCCTTTTTGCGGGTCAATGATTGTACGGCTTGCCGGATCTGACGCCACGTTTCAGCGGTTTCCGCGTCCCCCGATTTCTCGCAGAGGATCGCGTGCAAGGCCGCTTCCATCTCGGCCCGGGGCCCGTGAACAAAGACAAGCGCTTCCGCGAACTGGTGATAGCCCTGGTTCATCATCTCTGCCTCCTCTCGGTGGCCATCCTTACCTGCAATCTGGACGAAGAATGCGCCGAGAATATTGCGGCGGTGTGACGAGAGAGGATCAACTCTTGCGGGGAAGGGCGATGCGGTGGCCGACTTGCGGCGGAATGGGCAGCGCCCGATGGGCTTCATGCATGGTTTTAATTTTTTCAAGCACATCCGCAGGGAAGGGCGAGGACTTCTTTGCCGCCATGTCTACGTGCATGACGATGCCTTCGCTCACGCAGGCGAGCCAGCCCTCCGCGGCGTGGAACATCTCCTGCACATAGTGGACGCGTTTGGCGTCATGGTCGAGAAACTGGACGGTCGTGCGCACCCCATTGCCCTCGTGGAGTTCACGAACATAAGTGACATGGACTTCCAGCGTGAAAAACGAGCAGCCGGTGGTCTTGAGATACCCAGGATCCAGACCCACGAGCGCGAAGACTTCGTCGGTGGCCCGGTCGAACAGCACGTTGTAGTAGGCCATATTCAAATGGCCATTGTAGTCGACCCATTGGTTCTCGACTTTTCGTATGGTGCCGGTGAAGGGGGCGGCGAAAGCCATCGCGAACTCCTGAATTTCTGCTAATCTTTAGCCCGTGAATACTCTGAACCGAAGGAACAGCACAACCCAAGCCGTGTCCGAGCTTCGCGAGCTTCTGGGCGACAGGCTGTCGACTGCTCCCGCCCTGCGCGAGAGCCACGGCAAGGACCAAACCTGGAACAAGGGCGCGCCGCCGGATGCGGTGGCGTTTGTGCGAGAGACTGCGGAAGTTCAGAAAATCGTGCAGGTCTGCGGTAAATACCAAACCCCGGTCATCGCCTTCGGCACCGGCACCTCGCTCGAAGGTCATTTTACCGCGCCGTTCGGCGGTATCTCGGTTGATCTCTCGCGGATGAACCGCATTCTGGAAGTCAATGCGGGCGATCTTGATGCCCGCGTGGAGGCTGGCGTCACGCGGAAGCAATTGAATACCCATCTCCGCGATCAGGGCCTGTTTTTCCCGGTCGATCCGGGCGCGGATGCCAGCCTTGGCGGCATGGCGGCGACCCGGGCTTCCGGCACCAATGCGGTGCGCTACGGCACCATGCGGGAGAATGTGCTGAACGTCACCGCCGTGATGGCGAACGGGCATGTGATCCGCACCGGATCGCGCGCCAGGAAATCCGCCGCCGGCTACGATCTCACGCGCTTGCTGGTCGGCTCGGAAGGAACTCTGGGCATCATCACGGAGGTTGCCCTCCGGCTCTACGGCATTCCTGAGTCGATCGTCGCGGGGGTCTGCCCGTTCCCGAGTGTTGAGGCCTGCTGCAACGCCACGATCCAGGCGGTTCAGATGGTGCTTCCCGTCGCGCGCATTGAACTTGTCGATGCCGAGCACGTAAAGGCCTTCAATGCTTATTCCAGTATCGGCCTTTCGGTGACGCCGACGCTGTTCCTCGAATTCCACGGGAGCGCGGCCTCAACGCGTGAGCAGGCGGAAACCTTCGGCGCCATCGCCGAAGAGCAGGGCGGCGGGCCGTTTACCTGGGCCTCGAAGGAGGAGGAGCGCCAGCAACTCTGGCAGGCGCGGCATGATGCCTTCTGGGCCACCAAGGCTCTGATGCCCGGAAAGGAGGCTATTGCCACCGATGTCTGCGTGCCGATTTCGCGGCTGGCGGAATGCGTGCGCGAGACCCAGGAGGATTTGGCCGCCAACCGTCTCTATGGCCCCATCGTCGGTCATGTAGGGGATGGCAATTTCCATGTGGTGCTGTTTTGCGACCGCTCCGATGCGGATGAGGTGGAGCGCGTCAGCGGCGTCTACGGCCGCCTGATCGACCGGGCCATCGCCATGGAGGGCACCTGCACCGGCGAACATGGCATAGGCGCCGGAAAGGCCGCCTATCTTGCACGCGAACACGGGCCGGCGCTTGCTTTCATGCGCGATGTGAAGCGGGCACTGGACCCAGGCAACATTATGAACCCCGGCAAGAATGCCGCCATTTGATTGACGCAATGAACGGCCAAGTGAAGCTCACATGAAAGTCTGGAAATCCCCGGTTTTCTATCTTGGCGTGATCCTGCTGGCGACGGTGATCGCAGCACTTTTGGCGCCCTTCGTTGTCGACTGGAATTCCTATCGCGCCGGCCTTGAGGACTATGGCCGCAAACTCACGGGCCGCGAGGTCACCATCACCGGGCCCATATCGGTCAGGTTTTTTCCATGGCCAAGGCTGATAGCCGAAGATGTTCATATCGCCAATGCGCCCGGATTGAATGAGCCCGAATTTGCCAGCGCCGAACGGATCGACGTCCGTATGCAGCTTGCCGGGCTGCTCAACGGCACGATCGATGTCGAAAGCATCGAAATCGATCAGCCAGTGGTTGCCCTTGAACGCACAGCGGCAGGGAAGAGCAATTGGAGTTTTAGCCCGCCTGCGGATCTTGCGGGGTTGTTGGACCGCGTCAAGCTCGACGAGATCACTCTCAGCGATGCCACGATCCGGTTCATCGACCGCCGCCGCGGCAATGGCGAGATCGCGCTCAAACTTCCGGAGGCGAGGCTCGCCTCGCCCGGCATTGCGGGCCCATGGCGCCTGACTGCAGCCAACGCCGAATATGGCGGGCAGAACTTCGATCTGAGCCTCAACACCGGCATATGGGCCGCGGAGGCGGAAGCGTTTCGCTTCTCGCTGCATATTGCAGGCGCGGATGGATCGGGTCCCACCTTCAATTTCGATGGCGCCAATCACGGCGACCGCCTTACGGGCACCATCCAGATCGAAACGGCCACCAATGGTGAGGGCAAGACCGACGCGGAAGGACAGTTACGGCCGCTCGTCATCCGGTCGAAAATCGCCGCCACATTCGATGCGCTGGCCTTCGACGGAATTGAGATTTCATCGCTTGATCCCAATGAGCATGGCACGTTGATAAGCGGCAGCGCCAAGGCGGCGCTGGGCGCCCGGATTTCGGCGGAGGCCGATCTGTCAGCTCCCAAGCTCGATCTGGCGGAGTGGGCGGGGGCGCGGGTCAATCAGGTGTTGCGCGAAGGTGGCAGCCTTGCGGTTGCCGACAGCTTGCTGGCCACACTGCCCGCCGGCGTCAAGATCGCAGGCTCGCTCAAGGTTACATCACTCGCGGCCGGCGGTGAGACGCTGGAGAATGTCGAGCTGCGCATGGAAGCCAACAGCGAGGCCATCCGGGTGCGCAAGCTCCTGGCGACGCTGCCTGGCCGCTCGCGCGTGCTGTTTGACGGCGTGTTCTTCCCCGGCACGACGGGCGCGGAACTGGCCGGCAATCTGGCGCTCGAATCCAATGATTTGCGCCGCCTCGCATCCTGGACGTGGCGTGAAGGCAAAGACGCAATCGCAAAGACCTGGACCGGCAGCCGTGGCCGCCTGAAACTCCAGACGGAATTCAGCCTCACCGGGCAGCGGTTCCGTCTCGCCAAGACACAATACGAGATCGATGGCGTGGCGGGCCGCGGCGAACTTTCCGTAACCGCGGGCGGCCGGGGTGCTGTCGATTTACGCATCGATGCCGGCAAGCTGGACATCGACAATCTCATACCCGGCGGCATTGCAGCGGCTTCATTTGGCGGGCAGACGGGGCTTGCGGGACTTGTCGGCCTGCTTGTGCCGCACCGTGATGCCCGGGATTTGCGCCTGACGGTTCAGGCAGGCCAGCTTCTGCTCAACGGTGTGGAGGCTGATGACGTAACAGTCGATATCGTCTCGGGGGCGAGCGGGATTGATCTCAAAACTATTGAAATCGGCTCCGTTGGCGGCGCCAAGCTGACCGCTTCCGGTCTCATTCTCGACGCAGGTTCGGGGCCCGACGGTTCCGTTGGCATTGATATAAAGGCCGACGATCCGCGTGGCCTTTTGAGGCTTCTCGGGCTTATTCCCGTGGACAAGGATCCCGTGTGGACCGCGGGGCTGGGCACGACCGCTCTCAAGGGAATCGTCACGGTCAAAACCCGCGATGAGTTGCCCGTTACCGGTTTTGATGTAACTGGCCGGAGCGGCGACTTCGATGTTTCAGCGTCGGGCTCGCTCTCGGGAAATACCGGCCTTGACAGCGTCCGTATCGTTGGCTCCGCCGAACTCAAGGCCCAATCGAGTTCCAGCCTCGCCAGGCTCGCGGGCCTTGTGCCGGCCACCACGGACAAGGCGGCGGCGCGCCTCTTGCTTACGGGCTCGGGTTCGGTGGCCGAGGGTTTCCTCGCCGATGTCAAGCTTGAGGCCTATGGCTCCCGGCTCGATTTCAACGGGACGCTGGGGGGTGCTGCCTCCCCCACCGCAATCGACGGCAAACTGGCGCTCCGCAGCACCGATGTAAGCCCGCTGTTCGCCGCCATGGGGCTGCCCTCGGCAGCGCTGCCCGCTGGCGTCATGGTGCTGGATTCGCATGTCACGTCGAAAGCCCGGACCTTGGCGCTTCCCGATCTTGCCGGCCGTTTCGGCATGGCCAGGGTCGGCGGCCAACTGGCGTTCGCGCCGGACGGGAAGATCACCGGCAATCTCGATACCGGGCCGCTGGCTCTTGACGATGTGCTTGCCGCAACTTTTCTGGCCTGGAACGGCCTGCCGCCAGCGCCCGACGCATCGCTGGCCGTGGCTTTGCCACTGGGCCTTACGGGTGAAATCTGGATCAAGCCCGAGAGCCTCAAGATTCACGACACATTCATCGTCTCCGGCGTTCAGATAGGCCTCAGCGCCGGGGCAGGCGAAATCCACATGGCCATGTTTGCCAAGGATGCCACCGGCAAGGACGCCACGATCGAAATCGGATCGAGCGGGGCCGACGGCAATCGCGCCATCGAGGGCAAATTGAAGTTGCCAGTCGATCTCGCACAACAATTGCGCCTCGCCGGAGGCACTCCGGTGGCTGGAGGAAACGGCAGCATCGAACTCGATTTCACCGCGAAGGGACGTAGCCCCGGCGGCGCACTGGCTGCCCTTGAGGGCAGCGGCACTTACGATATCAAGAACCTTACGCTCCTGAATATTTCGCCAGAGGATTTCACGGCTGCTCTGGCCGGAGCCAAGGATACGGCAGGCCTCAATGCCGCCTTCGATGCCTTGCGCGGCGGCGAAGGCCTGGCAGCAGGCGACGTCAAGGGTTCGATTACAGTCGCCAACGGGGTCGCGGACTTCCTGCCGTTTACCATCGCGACGCCTGCCGCCGATGCCGTGGTAAAGGCCATTGCCGAACCGGCGGCGGGCCTCATCGACATGTCGGTAAAGCTTTCACTGAAAGCGCGGGCCGGACTGCCCGCCATGGAAATCTCATACGCCGGCCCGCCCACGGCCCTGGCCCGGGGCGAGGACAAGGCGGAACTCATGTCCAAACTCGGCTACGGCATGATGCAGAAGGATGTGGCGGAACTTGAACGCATGCAGCAGGAACAACTGCGGCTGGCGGCGGAAGAAGAAAAATTGCGCGAGGCCGACGAAGAGAAGCTGCAAGCCTATTACGCCCAGCGCGACGAGGTGCAGTTGCGAAGGCGTGAGCTGAAGGTTCACGCCGAGATGCGGGTTCTGGCGGCCGAGAAACTGCGCCAGCAGCTTGAAAGCGAGCGCGCCGCCAATGCGGAGATCAATCGCAGCGAGATCAGACAAAGGACGCGCGAGATTAAGGTGCACCGGCGCCTTGCCAAGCTGGCCCAGCAGCAGGAGGAGGCGATTGAAACGGCGCCATCTCTTCGCGTTAAGCCACTCGTGGTCAAGCCTGAACCGGAGCCGGACTTATTCAAGTTCCCTGTTATTATCGTGCCCCCGTCACAGGAGTAGCCCGGCCCTTCGCCTGTAGCAGCCAGACACGGATGGCGCTCGACAGGTTTCGCTCGCCGCGCAAGCTATCGATTTCAGCGACGAGACTTGCCAAGGAGATCTTCCGGGCAGCGGCGGCTTGCGTGAGCGCTTCCCAAAACTCCGGCTCGAGCGAGAGCGACGTGCGATGGCCGGCGATGGTGAGGGAGCGTTTGAATTCTTTTACCATTGGAGCAGGGTGACTTCAAAATGGATCGAGAAAGTCTCCGGCTTGCCGGAGAAAATCAAAAACTCTCTCCATGGCAGGGCTCGACCCTGCCATCCAGCCTGGATCACCGGTTCAAGGCCGGTGATGGAGAGAGTAGGGATCGAATGACTCACAACGGCTATTTCTCGATCTCGTGATCGTCCAGGTGCTTTTCTTCCCGATCACGTTTCGCCTGAGCGAGCTTGCGCTCGCCTTTAGGCGTGCCGAACTTGGCGCGATTGGCGGTGGCCTCGGATTCCTTCACGGCGCGAGCTTTCCGCTTACGCTGGAGCCGGAGGTTGACGATGTCCGCCATCACTTTGGCCCGATCATATCCTCGGGGCGGACGATGCGGTCGAAGTCGGCGGCGTCGATCCCGTCCCGGATGGCTTCCTCGCGCAGGGTCGTGCCGTTCTTATGGGCGGTCTTGGCGATCTTGGCGGCGCGGTCGTAACCATATTTTGGCGCCAGCGCCGTCACCAGCATGAGGGAGCGCGAAAGAGATGCCTTGATGTTGTCTTCGCGGGCCTCGATCCCCGAAACGCAATTATCCGTGAAGCTCATTACCGCATCGGCCATGAGGCGCACCGATTGCAAAAAATTGTAAGCCATGACCGGATTGAAGACATTCAACTCGAAATGGCCCTGGCTGCCGGCGAAGGTCACCGCCGAATGATTGCCGAAGATCTGCACACAGACCATCGTAAGCGCTTCACACTGGGTTGGATTGACCTTGCCCGGCATGATGGACGAGCCCGGCTCATTCTCCGGCAGCGACAATTCGCCAAGCCCCGAGCGCGGGCCCGAGCCCAGGAAGCGGATGTCATTGGCGATCTTGAACAGGGAGGCCGCCACCGTGTTGATGGCGCCGTGGCTCATCACCATCGCGTCATGGGCGGCAAGGGCTTCGAACTTGTTGGGCGCCGAGGTGAAGTTCATGCCGGTGATCGCGGCCACGCGTTTGGCCACCATTTCGGCGAAACCTTTGGGGGCGTTGAGACCGGTTCCCACGGCGGTTCCGCCCTGGGCCAGTTCCATCAGCATCGGCATGGTTAGTTCAATGCGGGCAATGCCATTTTCGATCTGCCTGGCGTAGCCGGAAAATTCCTGGCCCAATGTGAGAGGCGTAGCATCCTGCGTATGAGTGCGGCCGATCTTGATGATGCTGGCCCATTGCTTCGCCTTGGTGTCGAGTGCGGCATGCAGATGCTTGAGGGCGGGGATCAGGCGGTGGTGAATTTCCTCGGCGCAGGCGATGTGCATGGCCGTGGGGTAAGTGTCGTTCGACGACTGACTCATGTTGACGTGATCATTGGGATGCACGGGCGTCTTCGATCCCATGGCGCCCCCCAGCAGTTCGATCGCCCGGTTCGAGATAACCTCGTTGGCATTCATGTTCGACTGTGTTCCCGAGCCTGTCTGCCACACGGCCAGCGGGAAGTGTTCATCGAGCTTGCCGTCGATCACCTCCTGGGCCGCCTTGACGATGGTCTCGCCGAGTTTCGGGTCGAGACGGCCCAAGGCCGTGTTGGTTTCGGCGGCGGCGCGCTTGACGATGCCCAGCGCCCGGACAATGGGGAGCGGCTGCTTTTCCCAGCCGATTTTGAAATTGCCGAGGCTGCGCTCCGCCTGGGCGCCCCAGTAGCGGCCGGCAGCCACCTCGACAGGGCCGAAGCTATCGGTTTCGGTGCGGGTTTTGGTCATGGCATTCGTTTCTTGAGATCGGATCGCGGACGGGTGATTATCACGCTGCCGCTGGCGCCGCCAGTGAAGCAGAATCCCGATATTGCATCACGCTGGAGAAAGTGTCGATCATGAAGGTAATCATTCACAATCCCACGACCGGAATCTATCCCGCCACACCCGACTATGTTCACGCGATCGAGCTGCAAGGGGCTAGCCGCACGCTGTATGTGAGCGGCACAATGGGCCTGGATGGACAGGGCGTGGCAGGAAAAACCCTTGCTGCGCAACTCGATCTCATCTGGTCCAATATACGGACCATATTGGCAAGCGCCGGCATGACGGTGGCCAACATCGTGCGAGTTACAAGCTACATGCGCGATCCCGCATACGCCGAAGAAAATCAGAATGCGCGTGTTCGTGCATTGGGCGGACGAGTGGTTCCGACGACAGGGCTGGTGGCGCAAACTCTGGACTCGAGCTGGCTTGTCGAGATTGAGATCATCGCAGCAGCCTAATGGGAGCGCGAAGGTTCAGCGGATCTCGTCCCACCATATCGGATTGGTCCAGGCGCGTTTGCCGGCGGCATCGATCACGGACACGCGGAACCATGGGCTCTTCTGGCGCAGCAGCCAGCCGTCTTCGAATTTCTTGAGATCGATGGTGGCGCTGGTGATCGACTTGGCCGAGCGGCCGGCGCTGCGGGAATTGCCGCAAATCGCCACGATGGTGTTGGCGGGCGAACAGGTGACGTGAAGCTCGGTGCCCTCAAGTTCCATGCCGTGAATGACTGGGCCCTGACTGGAATAATATTCGCCCTTCTTCAGTGCATCGAGCAGCACATCGGGGCCGAGACTATCCGCCTTGACGTGCACCCAGCCGCCAAAATGATCGTCGGTCTTGAAATGCGCATCGTCGGTGGCGAAGGCCGACAGCCTCCGGCCTTCGTTCAGCATTTGGTCGAGCAGATACCAGCCGTCGCCGCGGTCGGAGTCGACGGCGCAGCCGTGGTTGTAAACCTCAACCGCATGGGCGCAGTCGATGGCGCGGCTGTCCTCCATGGTGAGCTGCGACCAGGCGGGATGGGCAATGCCGATGAAGGCGCCTGCCTCAGCGGCGCGGCGGGCCAGATGGGGTCCGGTTTCGCTCTCGCTGCACGCGGGAAAGTCGAGCGGCAACCCCGCGCCCACCATGTGCCAGAGTTCACCCACCCGGGTTTCCGGCGCGTGCAGCTCTGACCCGATGATGGTGGTGAAAGCGTTGGAACGAAAGGCTCGCGTGTCGGCTACCGGCCAGTCGTAGCGGTCAAGGAAATGGTCCGACACCATCATGAAATCGTAGCCCGCAGTCTTGTAGGCTTCAACGACATCGTGCGGAGCCAGCGCTCCATCGGAAAGATTGGAGTGGGTGTGGAGGTTGCCGCGCCAGAAGCGGCCGGGCCTTGAGAATGGGGCAAGCTGCATCGATGCCTCCTAGACGCTCATCTGCATGCCGAGTTCGACGACGCGGTCGGCTGGAATGCGGAAGAATTCGATGGCTCTGGCCGATTGATTTGCCAGCATCATGAAGATGCGCTGTTGCCAGAAGGGCAGAACCGAACGGTCGGAAATGCGGATAACGCGGCGGCCGAGGAAATAGGAGGCCTGGCGGGGGTCGATGTCGAGACCATGGGGTTTGCAGGCGCGGATCGCAGCGGGCACGTCGGGTTGTTCCATATAGCCGAAGCGGGCCTCCACCAGCCAGGCGCCAAGCGGAATTCGCTTGACCAGAACGCGTTCGTCATCGCGCTCGAGCCGAGGTTTGTCGAGGGTTTCCACGGTGATAAAGACGAGGCAGTCATGGAGCACGCGGTTGTGCTTGAGATTGTGCATCAGGGCGCTTGGCGCATAAACGGGATCGGTTTGCATGAAAATGGCCGACCCGGTGACCCGGGTGGGGGTGCGTTTCTCAAGACTCTCAAGCAGCCCCTGCAATTCAATCGACTCACGGCGGAGCTTGCGAGCGAGGGCAGCGCGCCCGCGGAGCCAGGTGACCATGATCAAGATGATGGTGGCGCCGATCAGCACCGGCATATAGCCACCGCTGGCAAGCTTCAGGCCATTAGCGGCGAGGAACGTCATCTCGATGGCGAAGATGCCGAGGAGGGCGGGCAACACAAGCCACACCGGCAGAGTGCGGGCCTTCCAGAAGAAAATGATGGCAAGTGCCGAGTCGATCACCATCGATGTGTTGACGGCGACGCCATAGGCGGAGGCTAGGTTCGACGAGGACTTGAACACCAGCACCAGGATGACGACGCCGAAGAGGATGAGCCAGTTGATCTGGCCAATGTAGATCTGGCCCTGTTCGGTGTCGCTGGTGTGGGTGATGTTCATGCGCGGCAGAAGGCCGAGGGACATGGCCTGCTGGGCGATGGAGAAAGCGCCGGTGATAACCGCCTGGCTGGCGATGACGGTGACGAGCGTTGCCAGGATAACGAGAGGCGCCAGCCCCCAGCCGGGGGCCATGAGGAAAAACGGATTCGAAACGGCCTCGGGATGAGTGATGATGAAGGCGCCCTGGCCAAGGTAGTTCAGGACGATGCCCGGAAACACGCAGGCAAGCCAGGCCATGCGGATCGGCTTCTTGCCGAAGTGGCCCATGTCCGCGTAGAGCGCCTCGCCGCCGGTGACCGCAAGGAAAACCCCGCCAAAGACGAGCAGCGCCAGCTTCGGCCGCTCGAACAGCATGGCTGTGCCATGGAGCGGATTGAAGGCCTGGAAGATACTGAAATCATCGGCGATATGAAAAAGGCCCATGAGCCCGATGACCAGAAACCAGATGGCGGTGACGGGGGCGAAGAATTTGGCAACTCCGGCGGCGCCCTTATACTGGAACAGGAACAGCGTAACCAAGACCGCCACAGTCAATGGCACGATGAAGTTTTCAAAACGCGGGTCGATGACCTGAAGGCCTTCGACCGCCGACAACACGGATATGGCGGGCGTGATCATGGCATCGCCAAAGAAGAACGCAGCGCCAACGATGCCGAGGCCCAGCACTATCCCGCCCTTCCGCCTCAAAACGCGCTCGACGAGCACGACCAGGGAGAGAATGCCGCCTTCGCCGCGGTTGTCGGCGCGCATCAGCAGAATGACATACTTGAGTGTGACGATGAAGATCAGCGCCCAGAGGAGAAGGGACACCACGCCAAGGACGGCAGGCCTAAGGTCGCCACCTGCCTCCACCACCGGCCGCAATGCCTCGCGCATGGCATAGAGGGGGCTCGTGCCGATGTCGCCGAAGACGACGCCGAGCGAGGCGAAGGCAAGTTTTTGAGTCGACGGGGAAACCGGCGTTGAATCCTGAGTGGCTGTGTATGCCATGGGAGCCCGGTGACGGGCTGCTCCTTCAAAAACCGGCGGTCTATCTTGCCGTAACGACGGCGCGGCATTCAGCAGGAAGGGCCGCGAGTGTCAAGGGGGCCCCCGGTTTGGGCGGTTTCGCATTTGGATCCGGCTTGGGCCAGGGCTTGTCTCCCATCCAGTAGGCCAGTTCGTTGCCGCAGCCGGTGCCGTCCTCGGGCCGCGCCGCCGGCTGGTTCCGGCAGTTGACCGAACCCTTTGGGCAATTGATGCGAATGTGGAAGTGGTAGGTGTGATTGTAATAGGGCCTAACCTTGGCGAGCCAGGAGCGGTCGCCCGTGGCCCACTTGCAGAGTTCGGCCTTGATCGGCGGATTGACGAAGATGCGCGCCACTTGCGGCTTGGACGCGGCCCGCTTGATGAGGCGGGCATGGGCCGCGGTCCACACCTTCTTGTTGATGTTCTTGCGGTCCTTAACCATCTCAGTTGCGGCGATATCCTCGCGCTCCTTGTCCGTGAGGGTGCGGTCAGGCATCGGCGTCAGCCAGACATCGGCATCGAGGCCAACCTGATGGCTAGCATGGCCGGAGAGCATGGGGCCGCCGCGGGGCTGGGCCAGGTCGCCAACCAACAGGCCGTTCCAACCGTCAAGCTGTTTGGCTTCGGTCGCGATTTTCTCGACGAGAGCAATCAGCGTGGGATGGCCCCAGTTGCGGTTGCGCGACAGGCGCATGACCTGCCAGGCGGGACCGTTCACCGGCAACGCCTTGCCACCGGCAAGGCACCCCTTGGCGTAGAAGCCGATGGCACGGGCAGCGAGATTGGCGGGAAGCTTGTGGCGGCCGAACAGTTCCTTTGCCGATGTTTTGGTGACGGCAGCCTTGCTCATGGCGGCAAGGGCGGCCTTATCTTTCGCGGTCTGCGCCATCGCCGGCCCGGCGATAATGGCAACACAAAGGGCAAGGACGGCGGGGATCAGACGGTGCATGGAGCAGCTCATTTTTTGCGGAAGGAATCAAGCGAGACGACCTTAGGCAAATCGCCTTTCGGCTCGCTTTCAGGTTTTTCGCTGGTGGGCTCGGCCTTGGCGGTCTTTCCGGTATTTGCCTTGGGTTTATCTGTTTCGGCGCCGGCGGGCGGCGCCGTCACGGTCTCGAATTGCAGGCCAAACTGCACGGCGGGGTCAAGGAAGCCCTTCACCGCATCGAACGGCACAATCAGTTTTTCCGGAATATCGTCGAAGAACAGTTCGACCTCGAAGTGGTCCGCAGTGACTTTAAGGCCGAGGAACTTGTGCTGGAGCACAATAGTCATCTCGCGGGGATAGCGCGCCATCATCCGTTCGCCGATGTTAACGCCTGGATGGGTGGTGTTGAAGGCAATATAGAAATGATGATCGCCCGGCAGCCCGGTGCGCTCAACAATCCGTAACGCATCGCGCACCACGCCCCGTAGGGCATGTTGCGCCAACCGGTCATATCGCATCAAATCGTCAGGCATGCTCGCGGGCTGTTCATAGGAGTTCGACTCGAAGGAAGATCATAGCCGCCACGGCCCCCGGAAGTCACCCCTCGCAAAAAAGAAGTGCCGGCTTCTGTTGCCAGGTGCCGGCGGACCCCGCCTGAAACGGCTAAGCCTCAGGACTTTGATTTCGGATACTCGCTACCGCTTACGCGGCGAGAGCAACCGGAGCATAGTTGTCATTGGCAACTATCTGTTTAGCCCGATAACGCCGGTACCATCGCGGGCAAAAAGCAATCCTTTACACCCTCGTCGATCCTATTTCGTCCCCATTTCAGGGATCAGTGGTCAGAAATCAGGGATCAAAACTCCTGATACCTGACTTCTGAATACTGTCCCCCTGGTGGAGACGCCGGGTACTGCCCCCGGGTCCGAAAGGTTTATTTCGATAGCCGTTTATCACCATATCCGCCCCTTGCGGGGAGGCAGGGGGAATATAGGGGAAGTGGAGGCTGGATGAAAGGGTTTTGCAGAATAGAGTTATGGTGCGGTTCGCAATTTCTTAAGGAATCGGCTAACTTCTGGCCATGAAGCAATACCTCGATCTTATGGCTCATGTGCGCCAGCACGGCGTGCGAAAGAATGACCGGACGGGAACTGGCACGCTTTCGGTGTTCGGCCACCAGATGCG
>JACMJT010000186.1 GCA_014380505.1 Hyphomicrobiales bacterium
CTGTTGGGCCTTACGGATGGCTCGTGCTGGGTGTGATTATCCTTGCCGGAAGCAAGATCGTCTGGTGGGCGACGGAGCGGGCATTAGGGCAGTACTCCTGAATTGCCGCTAATCTTTCAGATAGAGGATGCCGTCCTCGACCCTGAAGCTTCGCAGGCGGCTGAGGAAACTCATGCCCAGTAGCGTTCCCTTGAGCGCTCCTTCCGGTAGCACCATCCCGTCGACGTTTTCCACTTCTACGCCATCAACCGCGATATGGTCGATCTTGACGCGGGCGGCCTTGGTCACGCCATTTGCCGTTGACACGGGTACGTTGAAATCCAGGTGGCCGGGACGAAGGCCTGCGTCCTCCGCGTCTTCGTAACTCAGCGCCACGGTGGTGGCGCCCGTGTCGACCAGAACCGTGATGTCGCTGCCGTTGATCGATGCCTTGGTGATGAAGTGCCCGCTGGCATTGGCCTTGAGTTCCGTGGCCGGCATGAGCCGGAGCTCCGGTATGCCATCGGCTCGACCGGCCGGCATGCCGTTCAGCGCCAGCAATAATAGTCCGGCGGCAAGCGGCGAAAGGATAGAGGTGTTCATGGGCTGCGTCCCGTTTCATCCAATGGTCGGGGGATGCTGGGGCAGGGCCGTCAACGCCGCGTGAACGGATTGTTCACGATGACGGTCATGGTAAAGAAAGCGTTGCCGCATAGACGGCAAGCATCGCGGTTTCGGCGAGAATTTGACCCGCGCCGCAAACGTCGCCCGTTTGGCCGCCGATCTTGCGCATGGCCAGTGCCCGCACCAGGGCCAACGCAACGCCCGCTGCGATGAGGGCGGCGAGACTGGCGGCCGGCGCCAGCACATAGGCGGCCGCCGCCCACGCGCCGAGCCCGCCGATGGAAAGGGCGATCAGCGTGGTGTTGCGGCTTGGCCGTCCCGCCATCACCGACAGGCCATCGCTTCGGGCGGGCCTCGTCGCCCAAACCAAGTCCACGATCAAGGCTCGCGAAAACGCTCCCGCCGCGGCCATGAGAACGATGGTGCCGCTGGCGGGCAGGTCGAGCAGGCTTGCGAAAAGTGCGGCGCGCGCCAGCAGCACGATCACCAGAGCCATGGCGCCATAGGCCCCGATCCGGCTGTCTCGCATGATCTCCAGCCGTTGCTCGCGCGTTTTGCCGCCGCCAAATCCATCCGCAACATCGGCAAGCCCGTCCTCATGCAGCGCGCCCGTAATGATGGCGCCGGTGGCAAGAGCAAAAGCGGCGCAGAACAAATCAGGCAGCCCCGCGAGATTACAAAGAACCAGGCTTGCCCCCGTCATGGCGCCGGCCACCGCACCTGCTACCGGAAACATGCCCATGGCCGCGGCCAGCCGGGGTGGATCGAGTGTCCGCACAAAGGGCACTGGCAAACGGGTGAGAAAGCGCAAGGCCACCAGAAATTCGGCGAATGGCCTGTATCGTCGGGGAGCTTCGCTTTGCGGCTCGAAATCGTCGCTCATATTGCGTCAGCTGCCCGAATCCTGTGAGAGGTCAGTAAATAGGAGTGTTTCCGTAAAATGACAAATGCCGCGGCCGGCTTGCCGTTCGACGATATCCGCGACCTTTTGAAGGGAATTCCTGGTCCCGACCGCGAGGCCATGGAACAGTGTCGCGCGCGCGACAGCCGCCTCACCAAGCCGCCGGGCGCGCTTGGCCGGCTTGAGCATATCGCCGAATGGCTCTGTGGCTGGCAGGGGCGCTATCCACCCCGTGTCGAGCGCCCCGTGGTCGCGGTGTTCGCCGGTAACCACGGCGTTGTAGCCCAAGGGGTCGCGGCCTATCCCCAAGACGTAACTCGCCAGATGGTGGCAAATTTCCGGGGCGGCGGCGCGGCCGTGAATCAAATTTGCAAGACTTTCGATTTGGGTCTCAAGGTTTTCGAACTCGCCCTCGATCTGCCAACCCGCGACATCACCGTGGATGCAGCCCTTAGCGAGGCCGACTGTGCCGCCACGTTCGCCTATGGCATGGAAGCCATTGCCGAAGGCTGCGATCTTCTGTGCATCGGCGAAATGGGCATTGGCAACACCACCATCGCCGCGGCCATCGCCCATGGCCTGTTCGGCGGCAATCCGGAAGATTGGGTGGGGCCGGGCA
>JACMJT010000187.1 GCA_014380505.1 Hyphomicrobiales bacterium
CGTGGCGAACGAATTGATGACGCCCCCCAGCATCTTGTCCTGGGCCGGATCGTAAATCGGCCCAACCTTCACCGTTCGCTCGCCCGTGAGTGGCTTCTTCGGATCGACGGGTGCCGCGATCTTGAGCTGACGCGGAATGGCCCACGATGGCTGCTTCTGGTTCTTTTCGATGAGCTCCAGCGCCTGGGGCGTGAAGCTCGCCACATAATAACCGGAGATGCCGCCGATCGCCTTCTGGAACGGCGTGAACATGCAGCACTTGGCCATCACCTCTCCAATTGCCTTCTGGCCCCACGGCATGGCCCCCAACATCGAAGTCACATCGAGCATGGCATGATGCTCGGCCGGATTGCGGTCGATCCACGCCAGCAGATTGGCAATGTCGGCATTGGAATAAGTGGTGGCCCCTGTCGTCTCATGGCCCACGCCGACGAACAGCTTGATGCCCATGCGCTCCAGTTCGGCGGAGGAGGGGATCGTGCCTTCCTCGCCCGCGAAGTGAATGCGGGACTCATCGCCGTTCCGCGCATAACGCATCATTTCGATAATCTGCGCGCCCCAGGATTGCCGGAAGAATCCCCCGGCCTTCGCCGCTTCCGATTCAGGCGCCGGCGTGTCGACGAACACATGCTGGCTCTTGTCGTTGACAGTGATGAGATGGAGCGCCGCCGCCGTAAAACCCGAATGCCCCCCGCCCAGCCCCACCGCCATTTTGTTGGATTTGGGAAAGCCGAAATACCGGTGAATCTCCCGCATCATGTCGAGCAGGAACTTGTCGGCGGGATAGCCCCGATGCATGGAGCGGCCGATTTCAGCCGCGGTGAACGGCCCCACATCCTTTCCCGTGTCGTCGAGCTTGCGGTAATTCTTCTCCAGCCAGCGCTCGAACTCAAAGCGTATCAGGCGGGAATCCACCTCGTCGGCCGCCCCGTCGGTGATCGGCCCCACGCCGAAGAACGGGTTTTTCGTGCGGGCGGGCGGCCCGCCCTTGGTCGCCTCAATCGATGCCTCGCGCTGTGTCCGGAGTTCCGCGGCTGTCCTCATCAAGAATCCCCCACTTACTTCCCCTCTCGCAAGGGAGAAGGAGAGTTTCTATGCCTGCTGATTTACCTGCTACGCGCCCAAAACCGCCGCAAGAGCAGCCGGTTCCGCCAAACGATGAGAATTGAAGACTCTCGACAGGCACTAAGCCGCTGGCCAGATAGTCGTTTCAGGCAACCGAGGATTTTTTCTAGGGCTTTGCCGGCTGCTCAGCCATCGATAGATGGCGCCACTCTCACCGGTAGCGGTCCACCTTTTGTATGGGCGCCGTGGGGCGGAATGCTTTTGCAGGCCAGCGGCCGCATTGCCCCAAATTGTTTCGGGTGCGGCCGGGCTGGCAGCCCCGTGGCCGGGCCTTGCGCCCCGTCAAGCGCTCTTGCGTCCCAAGCGCGCGCTTCTCTTGTGAAACCGCCGCCATCGCCGGCTCTATCTTGTCGGTATCCGGCTCGATCCTGTCCGTATAGAGTTTCTGGGTGGGCCGGGAACCCCCTTGCGGTATAACTGTTCCACCCTCTTCGGCGATCGTTGTGATGGGGGGAGCCTGTGATAAAGTCGAAATCGCGGGCCACAGCGCGAGAAACGCGGCACTCGAACAGCAAAACCCGAGCGCTATGCCCCACAGCAAGCCGGGGGTGTCCGGGCCGTTTTCGCGATGGCGCACAGGCGGTTTTTGTTTCATCGTCATTCCGTCGCCTGCCTGCAGTATATATGTGACAGTGATTCGGCGCTGCAATTTCAATGCGTTCCGGAGGCCGGCTGAGCGGATGTTGAATTGGTGAGCCGGGCGCGGGTCGACCGCGCGACCGGCAAGGCCGATTATCCCAGTCTATCCAATTCGAAGCCCACCCAGAAAAATGCTGTCTCGCCACATTTTTCGCAGCAGACCGGCTGTTCCCATTCATCAATCGCAGGGTAAGGTTCGGTCGTGCAGCCGGTGAGGCATTTCTCGCCATCCAGCGACCATGCATGATCGCAACGCTCCGGGCTGAGGGGATGAACGGCAATATCGATAACCAATGATGGCGCATTCTGCATAAGAATCGAATCCGAATCAGTTGTGGTTGGTCCCACAGAAAGATACCGCATTCGCTTGGGCAGAGGGAGTAAGGAATGCGCTTGGGAACTCTCAGTTCTGCCGCACCTTGGGGCTAACTCAAAGTGTTGCGGTGGCTTTTATCGCCCAGCAAATCGCCCAGCGCCCGGCTCAGGGTGCTGCTCTCACAGGGCTTAGGAACACGTAGGGCGCTTCTGAGCCGTTCGGGAATGCCCGCTGCCGTATAACCGGTGATGAGAAGAAAAGGCACCCCGTTTTCTCGCAAAAGATCGGCGATCTTGGCGCTGCTGAGACCTGCGAGGTTTACATCGAGCACGGCAACATCAAAATCAAGTTCCGCCGCCAATATGAGCCCGGTCACCAAATCCCGTGCGCTGTCCACCACACGGTATCCCAATTCGGTGAGAGTATCCTCTAGTTCCAGTAGGACAAGAGGTTCATCTTCAACAATGAGGACTCGTGGCCGCAACTCGTCTCTCATCTCGACCTCATAATTTTACGCATACAACGCCCACTCTTTCCTAACGCCCATTCCCCCTCGGTGTTCCCAAAAAAGGCAAAGTTTTAGCGAAGGTTGATCTCTTATTCTTTGATAGTGCTATGGTGAGCCCGGCGCGGATCGAACGCGCGACCTACTGATTAAAAGTCAGACGCTCTACCACTGAGCTACGGGCCCTCGCGAGTGATCCCCGTGAAAGCGGGCGGACCATAGTTGCGGGGGAAAGGCGGGTCAATAGCCGGGAACTTTAGGTTAACGCTCGCGTCACAATATCGCCGCCGCGGTCCGGTTCATGCTTTGACTGGTAAGTGGAATCCTGAAATGACACGTCAACCATGACAGATGTAGCAATCATCGTGCTGGCGGCGGGCAAGGGAACCCGCATGAAATCGGCCCTGCCCAAGGTCCTGCACCAGGCGGCGGGCCGCAGCCTGCTCGCCCATGTCTTGCATGCCGTCAAGGCGCTGGTGCCTACGAAAACCGTGGTGGTGGCCGGCCCCGGCATGGCTCCCGTCGAGGCAGAAGCCAAGGCCGTCATCCCCGGCGCCGCCATCGTCATTCAGCAGGAGCGCCTGGGCACCGCCAACGCCGTAGCCCAGGCAAAGCCCGAGCTTACGGAGTTTAACGGCACTGTGCTGGTGCTCTATGCCGATGCGCCGCTCATCCAGCCGGACACCGTCAAGACCCTTGCCGCCACGGTATCGGCCAAAAACCCCATGGCCGTCCTCGGCTTCGAGGCGGCAAATCCCGAAGGCTACGGCCGCCTTCTCCGCAATACCGCGGGCGCCGTCACGGCCATCCGCGAGGAACTGGATGCCTCGCCCCAGGAGCGCTCCACCACGCTTTGCAATTCCGGCATCATGGCAATTGCTTCCAAAATGCTGTGGAGCCTCATCCCCCGCATCGGCAAGGCCAATGCCAAGAAGGAATACTATTTGACCGACCTCGTCGGCTTGGCCGTGGCCGAAGGGGCCGAAGTGGGCCTCACCACCTGTCCCGAGTGCGAAGTGCTCGGCGTCAACGACCGCGTCCAGCTTGCCGCCATTGAAGCAGGCCTCCAGGCCCGCCTTCGCCGCCAGCACATGCTGAACGGCGTCACCCTCACGGCACCGGAAACCGTCTTCTTCTGCGTCGATACGGTGATCGGGCAGGACGTGACCATCGGCCCCCATGTCATCTTCGGCCCCGGCGTCACCGTGTCTGACAATGCCGAGATCCTCGCCTTCTCCCATATCGAGGGCGCAAGCATCGGCGCTGGCGCCCGCATCGGCCCCTACGCCAGGCTTCGCCCCGGCGCTCAAATCGGCGCACACGCCCATATCGGCAATTTCGTTGAAGTGAAGAAGGCCATGATCGGCCAGGGCGCCAAGGCCAATCATTTGTCCTACATCGGCGATGCTAACGTGGGCGCCAACACCAATATCGGGGCAGGGACCATCACCTGCAATTACGACGGCTATGATAAGCACCTCACTGAAATCGGCGAGAATGTTTTCGTGGGCTCAAACACTGCATTTATCGCGCCGGTGAAAGTGAACGATGGCGCCAATATCGCCGCCGGCAGCGTCATCACCAAGGATGTCCCCGCCGATGCCCTCGCTATCAGCCGCGCCGAGCTGCATATCCACGATGGCTGGGCCGCCAAATACCGCGACATCAAAAAGGCCCGCAAGGCCGTAAAGACCAAGGGCTGAGGGAGAGCAAGCGCCATGTGCGGCATTGTCGGAATTCTAGGCAAGGAAGCCGTAGCCCACGGCATCGTCGAGGCCCTGAAGCGCCTCGAATACCGGGGCTATGATTCAGCCGGTGTCGCCACCATCGAGAAGGGCGAAATCGGCCGCAGACGCGCCCCCGGCAAATTGCGCAATCTCGAAGAGCGGCTCAGCGCCGAACCCCTGCTCGGCACCTCCGGCATCGGCCACACCCGCTGGGCCACCCACGGCGCTGCCAATGAAACCAACGCTCACCCGCACATGGCGGGCGATGTCGTCATCGTCCACAACGGCATCATCGAAAACTTCCGTACACTGAAGGATGAACTGGTGGCGGCCGGCCGGAAATTCGAAACTCAAACCGACACGGAAGTGGTCGCCCACCTGATCGCCCATGGCCGCGCCTCGGGCAAAACCCCGCGGGACGCCGTGCGCGATGTGCTGTCAAGGCTTGACGGCGCATTCGCCCTGGCGATCCTCTTCAAGGGTGAAAACAACCTGCTGATCGGCGCCCGCAAGGGAAGCCCGCTCGCCGTCGGCCACGGCCAGGGCGAGATGTACCTGGGCTCCGACGCCATAGCACTCTCTCCCTTCACCAACCGCGTCACCTATCTTGAGGATGGCGATTGGGTTGTGCTCACCCGCACCTCGATTGAAATTTTCGATGCCGAGAACCGCCAGGTCATCCGTCCGATGAGCTTTTCGCAGGCCTCATCCATGCTGGTGGACAAGGGCAATCACCGCCATTTCATGGCCAAGGAAATCGCGGAGCAGCCGGAGGTCGTAGGCCACACGCTCGCCGAATATGTGGATTTCGCCGAACGCTGTGTGCGCCTGCCGGAAAAGTTGCCCTTCGATTTCAAAACCCTCGACCGTATCACCATCGTCGCCTGCGGCACGGCCTGCTATGCCGGCCTCGCCGCCAAATACTGGTTCGAGAAGGTGGCGCGCCTGCCCACCGAAGTAGATTTCGCCTCCGAGTTCCGCTACCGCGAAGCGCCGCTGCCCAAGAACGGCCTCGCCATCGTCGTCTCGCAGTCCGGCGAAACCGCCGATACGCTGGCCGCACTGCGCTATTGCAAGGCGCAGGGCCAGCACACGGTTGCCATCGTCAACGTGCCGGAATCAACTATCGCCCGCGAGAGCGAGCTGGTGCTCCGCACGTTCGCCGGCCCCGAGATCGGGGTTGCCTCCACCAAGGCTTTCACTTGTCAGCTTGCGGCATTGGCCTGCCTCGCCATCATGGCGGGCAAGGCGCGGGGCCTCGTCACCCGCGAGCAGGAGCGCGAATTGGTCGGCGCCCTCATCGAGGCGCCCCGCCACATGGCCGAAATCCTCAAGGGCGAAAAACACATCGCCTCCGTGGCCCGCGAGATCGCCAATGCCCGCGACGTGCTCTACCTCGGCCGCGGCATCAATTATCCCTTGGCCCTCGAAGGCGCCCTCAAGCTCAAGGAAATCTCCTACATTCACGCTGAAGGCTACGCGGCCGGCGAACTGAAACACGGCCCCATCGCCTTGATCGACGAAAACGTCCCCGTGATCGTGATCGCCCCCCGCGACGATCTCTATGAAAAAACCGTGTCAAACATGGAGGAGGTGGCGGCCCGCGGCGGCAAGATCGTTCTGTTAACGGACGATCAGGGCCTCGAAGCCAATGGCCACCATCTCTTCCAGCGCATACGCGTGCCGGCGGCCCACCCTTTCATCAGCCCGCTGCTCTACGCCATCCCCGTGCAACTCATCGCCTACCACGCCGCCGTCTTCATCGGCACCGACGTCGACCAGCCCCGCAACCTCGCGA
The DNA here is from genome assembly GCA_014380505.1 of Hyphomicrobiales bacterium. The sequence goes on from JACMJT010000187.1 coordinate 6,111, forward strand.
AATC
>JACMJT010000188.1 GCA_014380505.1 Hyphomicrobiales bacterium
TTGGCGTCGGGCAGCAGGGTCGGCTCCTTGCCTTCCTTGCGCACCTTGGCCAGCAATTCGAGCATCTTGTGGCTGTAGAACAGCGGCGCCGGCATCAGGGCCGGGGTTTCGCGGCAGGCATAGCCGAACATGATGCCCTGATCGCCCGCGCCTTCGTCCTTGTTTCCGCTCGCGTCCACGCCCTGGGCGATATGCGCCGACTGGGCGTGCAGCAACACTTCGACATTGGCGTTGCGCCAGTGAAAGCCATCCTGCTCATAGCCGATATCCTTGATGGCCTTGCGCGCGACGTCTTCGACATCGCCCGCCTGCACCTTTTTGGGGCCACGGGTTTCGCCCGCGATCACCACCCGGTTGGTGGTGCACAGGGTTTCGCAGGCAGCGCGGATGTCCCAGGGGCTCATGCCTTCCTTGGGACCTTCGCGGAAGAACAGGTCCACCACTTCGTCCGAGATGCGGTCGCTCACCTTGTCGGGGTGACCTTCGGAAACGCTTTCGGAGGTGAACAGATAGTCGGAGCGCGCCATGGTGATCCTTAAACGTAAGTTTTGAATGGTCGCGCGGGCGATGCCCTCGCCGACGCTCCAAGCGGGCCCCTCCTTTACAGGGTTTGGCGGAGGGGTCAACTGCATATGTCAAATATGACATATGCTGGGACGTGGAATGGGATTCCCTGTGGCGGAACCCATGCTATACAGCCGAAAACCAACCGAAAGCCCGCCTATGCGTACCGCCACCGTCGAACGCAAAACCCGCGAGACCGAAATCGCCGTCTCCCTGGACCTGGACGGGACCGGCGATGCCGACATCGATACCGGCATCGGCTTTCTGGACCACATGCTGGAGAGCTTCGCCCGCCACTCCATGATCGACCTCAAGGTGCGGGCCACCGGCGACCTGCATGTCGACTATCACCACACCACCGAGGACACCGCCATCGTGATCGGCCAGGCGGTGAAGCAGGCGCTGGGCGATTTTTCCGGCATCACCCGCTTTGGCTCCGCCCTGATCCCGATGGATGAGGCGCTGACCCGGGTGGCGATCGACATGTCCAACCGGCCTTACCTGATCTGGCATGTGCAAATTCCCAAGCCCAAGCTGGGGGAGATGGACACCGAATTGTTCAAGGAATGGTTCCAGGCCTTCGCCCAGAATGCCGGTGCGTGCCTGCATATCGAAAATCTTTATGCCGACAACAGCCATCACATCGTCGAGACTTGTTTCAAGGGTTTGGCGCGGGCCTTGCGGCAGGCCATCGCACTGGATGAGCGGCTGGACGGCGCCTCGCCTTCTTCCAAGGGTTCGCTATAACCAAGCGATGAACTTGCTGTTCCCCGCGGACCCGGCCGAGCGCCGAGCGGCCCTGGAAGCCGCTGAAGCGCGCGCGCTCAGAATGTTCGCGTCAATCGAGCAGACGGGGCTTGTGCGCGCAGGGGTTGAAGAACGTCAAGTGGAAGATGAGATCCGCGAACTGGCGGCCAGAGAATTCGGTGTCGAAAAACACTGGCATCGGCGCATCGTGCGCAGCGGCCCCAACAGCGTCACCACAGCCGGCGATCATCCGCAATCGCGCATGATCGAAGATGGCGACATCGTCTATCTCGATCTGGGACCGGTTTTTGAAGGATGGGAAGCCGATATTGGCAAGAGCTATGCGTTGGGAGATCATCCGCGCAAGCGGGCGCTGGTGGCGGAATTACCGCGCCAGTTCGAGAAGCTGCAGACCCATTTTCGCGCTAACCCGCACATTACAGGTTCCGCGCTTTATGATTTCGCCTGCCGTTCGGCGCAAGACGCCGGATGGCGCTTCGGTGGCAAGATCGCGGGTCATATCGTCAGCGAATTTTCCCATTCCCAGATTCCGGGTGAGAAGGACCTGACCCGGATATCTCCCCTGAATACCTCGCCCATGAGCGATCCCGACGGCAACGGCCGCGAGCGCTACTGGATTGGCGAAATTCATCTGATCGAGTGTGATGGAAGTTTCGGTGGATTTTATGAGAGACTGTTGTGATCTCTTCCGCCACCGCCGCCGAGGTTGCGCGCGGGGTGAGCCGCCTTCTGCTCGCGGAAGGTTACTCGCCCATCCTGGAATTCACCCTCCCCAATGGGCGGCGGCTGGATGTCGCCGCCATCGGCCCCGGCGGCGAAATGCTGGGGGTTGAGATCAAGGTGGCGCTGGCGGATTTGCGCTGCGACAACAAA
>JACMJT010000189.1 GCA_014380505.1 Hyphomicrobiales bacterium
GAAATGGGTCCCCGGGACAAGCCCGGGGATGACAAAAAAGGTGTGGCGCCAATCGCACCACGGGGTTTGCTACTGGCCTCGCGAGTTCCTATAGTCATTGCCGTGAGTGAGCAGGGGGCCCGCGGGAACAGTGGCAAAGCTTCATCTTAATCCCAATGCGGAGCGCGATCTGAAGAAGGGGATTGCGTGGGCGGTGCATGCGTTCACCACCTGCGGCATCGTGCTGGGGTTTCTGGCGTTGGTGGCGGTTTTGAAAAACGATCCGGTGGCGGCCTTCATGTGGCTGGGGCTGGCACTCTTCGTCGACGGGATTGACGGCACGCTGGCGAGGAAAGCGCGGGTGCTCGAATACACGCCCAATGTCGACGGCGGCACCCTCGACAATGTCATCGACTTCTTCAACTACGTGGCGGTGCCGGCGCTGATGGTCTTCTGGTTCGACAGCATGATGACCGACGCCTGGGGACTCAACATCGCCGCGGCGGCCTGTATCATGGCGGTTTCGTGCTATACTTTCGCCAACACGGGGATGAAATCGGACGATTATTATTTCGTAGGCTTTCCCGCGCTGTGGAACATCGTGGTCCTGTACTTCTATATCCTCGGCACCCACTGGACCATCAATCTCGTCACCATCGTAGCGCTGTCGGTGCTGACGTTCATCCCCGTCAAGTTCGTGCATCCGCTGCGCGTCACCGACTGGCGGGAGATCACCATTCCGATGACGGTGCTGTGGGCGGCCTTGTCGCTCGCCTTGATCCTTAGCGCCAAGGACCAGGCGGCGTGGGGGACGGTGGAATGGATCGAGCTTGCGGCGTGGATCGCGGCGTCCGTCTATTTCGCGGGCATCTCACTGTGGCGCACCTATCTCAAGAAGCCGGGCGAGAACGGCGGAGCCCACCCTGCGGACACGGCCCCGCTGAGTTGACATAAACCGAACTTCGTCACAATGTGGAGAGGAGAAAATCCTGTCTCTCCAGCGAGGTTCCCATGCCATATATGAATAAAAGCAGCGCCGCCGCCCTTTTTGCCCTGGCCCTTCTGTCGGCTCCGTCCATCGCCGCGGCCAATCCGTCCTTCGTGGCGGACGGCGACCTTTCGGTCTGCAATGATCCGACCTTTCCGCCCATGGAGTTCAAGCAGAATGCGGGCGATGCGAATCCCGTCGGCGTGGACGTGGAGGTCGCCACCGCGCTGGCTGAATTGTGGGGCGCCAAGGCAAGCTTTGTGACGATGGATTTCAACGGCCTTCTGCCAAGCCTCTCGGCGGAGCGTTGCGATGTGATTATCAGCGGCATCACCCTGACGGCCGAGCGGCAGAAGACCTTCGACGCCGTAGGCTACCTGAATACGTTCGTCGTCATCATCGGCAAAGCCGGGGCGCCAGCGCTCGCCGGGCCTGAGGATCTCGCCGACAAAACCGTCGCCGTGCAATCGGGAACCACCTATCTCACCAGAATGGAGAAACTCAACGAAGCCCTCGCGGCCAAGGGGCTGGCACCCATGGTCATCCAGCAATATCCCAAGCAGACGGATGCCATCCAGCAGCTTGAGGTGGGCCGGGTGATCGGCGTCGTTACCCAGGATACGGAAGTTGCCTTCCGCGAATTCGAGAAACCAGGCCAATTCGCCACCATATGGACGGTGCCGCAGGACGCGGTTGAGCCCTATTCCGTCTATTTGCGGAAAAACGAAGCCGACAAGGCGGAGGTCGCCAAGGGGGTGGCCACGCTGCTTTCTTCCGGCAAGCTCCGGGAAATCGCCGACAAGTGGAAGTTGTCGCCGAAACAGCTTGAAGGTATCCAATAGCGCTGGAGTCATAACCGGCGCGGACCATAGATGACATTCGACGCGGGCGTATTCTGGTCGGCGCTTTTTTCGTGGGCGTTCCTGAAGGGAGCGCTGGTGACGCTGGGGCTTGCACTCCTTGCCCACGCGGTCGCCATCGCTCTCTCCATACCCATGGCGATTGCGATGAACCGCCCGCCATCGATCCTGCGAGGCCTGATTACCGGTTACATCGGATTGTTCCGGGCGATCCCCACATTGTTGCTGCTGCTCTTCGTGTGGAACGCCGTGCCGCAGTTCTTTCCCATCTTCCGCCAGCCCTGGTTTTCGCCATTCCTGGCGGCGTGGATAGCACTTGCACTCAACGAGGCCGCCTATCAGGTGGAGATCAACCGCTCGGCACTGCAATCGGTCGATCCGGGGCAGACCTGGGCGGGGCAGGCCATCGGACTCAGCAACGGCGATGTGTTCCGCTATGTCATCCTGCCGCAAGCTTCGCGGATCGCCATCGCGCCCACGGTGAACGAGTTCATAACGCTGCTCAAGATCACCTCGCTCGCCTCCGTCATATCGCTGCAGGAACTGATGACGGTGACGCAGATTACCGTGGCAAGAACCTTTCAGTTCACGGAGCATTATTCGGCGGCGCTCGTCTATTATCTCGCCATGGTGTTCACCCTGATGGCGCTGCAACGGCGGGTCGAGCGGCGGTTTTCCTGGGCCACTCGTGCTGGCGCCACGGTGGCGCCGGTGCTTCAGGCCGGCAACCGGTGAACGCCCAGCCCATGATAGAGCTGACCCAGGTCGGCAAGCGGTTCGGCTCGTTCCATGCGCTGAGCGATCTATCCCTGACGGTGGCCAAGGGCGAGCGCGTCGTCGTTTGCGGGCCGTCGGGATCGGGCAAGTCGACGCTCATCCGCTGCGTGAACGGCCTTGAGCGCCATGACGCGGGAACGATTTCGGTCGATGGAGTTCAGCTGACGGACCGCCCGGAAACCCTGCTGAAGGTGCGCCGCGATGTGGGGATGGTTTTCCAGCAGTTCAATTTGTTTCCGCACCTCAGCGTCATGGAAAATTGCATTCTGGCGCCCAAGCGGGCGCGAGGATTGGGCGATGCGGAGGCACGCGATCTTGCCTGGGAATACCTGGACCGGGTGCACATCCGCGACCAGGCGGACAAATATCCCATCAATCTTTCGGGCGGGCAGCAGCAGCGCGTCGCCATCGCCCGGGCGCTTTGCATGAACCCCAAGGCGATGCTCTTCGACGAACCGACCTCGGCACTCGACCCTGAGATGATCGGCGAAGTGCTCGAGGTGATGATCGATCTGGCGCAATCGGGAATGACGATGGTGTGCGTCACCCACGAAATGGCGTTCGCCAGGCGCGTCGCGGACCGCATCGTGTTCATGGATCATGGCAGGATCGTCGAGACCGCCGCACCCAACGTGTTTTTCGAGGCGCCGAAATCCGAGCGCGCCAATACCTTCATCAGGCAGTTGCATGGCTGAGGACCAGCTAGGCCGCCCGGCTTGACTTCGGAGGCCCGCTTTCCCTA
>JACMJT010000190.1 GCA_014380505.1 Hyphomicrobiales bacterium
CGCTTGGCGCAAGGGCCGGAGGAAAAAAAAGGCCGCGCGGGACGCACGGCCGGACGAATATTCTCAGTCATCGCGGTTCATTCCTTCCAGAATGATAGCGCCTCGTTGGGGAGGCGTGGCCCGCCGCCGATATAGGCGCGAGGGGCGGCCGCGTCAACGCAGAATTTGACGCAAAGCGGCCGGAACAGCGCAGGCCCTTGAAGCGTTTCACAAAAGCTAAGAAAAAAGATCGGACAGGCCATGGTTTCGACGACATCAGTCCCTCATCCGCGAAAGAGCCAGGAACCTTCGCTGAACCTTCCCTTGGACAAGGTGAGTTTCATCATTCTGAAGGCGCGCGAGTATGACGTGAAGGAGGAAGACGCCGATCCCGACTCCGGCTCCAATCCTATCGATGACGGGCAGACCGATGTCCTCTCCAACAAACAGGAGGACTCGGTGCGCGAGGAACTCTTGGGCGCAATTCGCGCCTTGAATGAGGAAGAGCGCTTGCGGCTGGTCGCCTTGGCATGGCTGGGACGCGGTACATACAGCAAGGAGGAATGGCGCGAAGCCGTCGCCACCGCGCGCAGTGAACATTCCCGCCGCACCGCTGAATATCTGCTCGGTCTGCCGCTGTTGGGCGATTATCTGGAAGAGGGGCTGGCGCTGTTCGATGAAGGGATTGTCGATGATTCCGACAGGCGCGAAGGACTGGACGGCGAAAACGAGCCGCTGGGGAGTATGAAAGACAAACCACAGCGCCAGTAGTTAGCGCCGGTCTTTTGCGTCGTGAGTTCGTCGCGCCATCGCTCGTGTACGTCTTGTACACTCGCTCGGCGCTCCTGCTCACGCCACAAAATCCCTGGCGCTGATGCTTTAGATTTCAATCTCGCCTGTTAGATACAGCGCGCAATCGCCCTGGATGATAGTGCGCATGCCATCGTCGGTGCAGATCAGATCGCCGCCGCGCGCCGAAACCTGGCGCGCCCTCAAGACTTTCTTGCCCAGCTGCTTCGCCCAGTATGGTGTCAGGGCGCAGTGGGCCGAGCCGGTGACGGGATCCTCGGGAATGCCATAACCGATGGAAAAGAAGCGAGAGACGAAATCATAGTCTCGATCACCGGGCGCCGTGACGATCAGGCTCCAAAGACCCAGCGCTTCGAGCACCGGCGCGATCGCGCCCGGCCCCGCCAAGCCGCGAATGATGCCGGGATCGTCCCAGACCGCCATGAACTTCTGTCCACGCAACAGCGTGTGGGGCGCAGCCACGCCCAGCGCCGTGCCGATTCGCGCTGCCGCATCAGGCGGGCCGTCATAGGGCGTCACGAGATCTGCCGGTAGCGACATGCGACCGCCGCCATTAGGTTCCCGCGTGACGGTCAGTTCGCCCGAGCGCGTTTGGAAGCGCACGGTTTCCAGATCGGGCTCGAGGCTGTGCAACACGATATGGGCGCTGGCAAGGGTTGCGTGACCGCACAGGTCGATCTCGGCCTGGGGTGTAAACCAGCGCAGGTCATAGGCGCCGGGCGCTGTCCGCACGAAAAAAGCGGTTTCCGAAACGTTGTTCTCGCCCGCGATGCGTTGCATCAGTTCCGCCTCCAGCCAGCGCTCCAGCGGTACAATGGCGGCGGGATTGCCTTCCAGCGGCATGCTGGCAAAGGCATCGACTTGCCAAATTTTCAGCTTCATGGCGGCCCCCTGAAAATTGTCATTCCCGTACCCCGGTCCGCGCGAAGCGCGGCCGGAGCATAAACTCCAGCGGGAATCCATCTTCTTCATTTCACAAAAGTTGGATGCCCGCTTTCTCGGGCATGACAACAAGAGTTAGGGAGCCTAGCCGCCTTTAACGCCGCCACAAGCGGCGAAGACGCATGCCGATTATGCAGGCGCGGGCAGGGCAGCGGCGGTCATGGCCGTCTTCATGCCGTGTTGCAGTTTTTCGAACGCGCGAACCTCGATCTGGCGCACGCGCTCGCGGCTGACGCCGTATTTCTGCGACAGCTCTTCCAGGGTGGCGGGCTCATCCTGCAGGCGGCGAGCCTGCAAGATATCGCGCTCGCGGTCGGTGAGGTCCTTCATGGCGGTGACCAGCAATTCGTGGCGATCGCCCATCTCCTCGCGCTCGGCCAGGCGGGTTTCCTGGTCGACGGTATCGTCCGCCAGCCAGTCCTGCCATTCGCTTTCCGATTCCGAGCGCAGCGGCGCGTTGAGCGAGGCATCGCCGCCGGAAAGCCGGCGGTTCATCTCGGTCACTTCCGTCTCGGTCACACCCAGCTGGTCCGCCAAGGTGGTGGTGTGGTCCGGGGTGAGGTCGCCTTCCTCGATGGCGCCGATATTGTTCTTGGCCTTGCGCAGATTGAAGAACAGCTTCTTCTGCGCCGCGGTGGTGCCCATCTTCACCAGGGACCAGCTGTGCAGGATATATTCCTGGATGGCTGCCCTGATCCACCACATGGCGTAGGTCGCCAGTCGGAAGCCGCGCTCCGGGTCGAACCGCTTGACCGCCTGCATCATGCCGACATTGCCTTCCGAG
>JACMJT010000191.1 GCA_014380505.1 Hyphomicrobiales bacterium
AGCTGCAGCTCGCCGCGGCCCGCCACTTCGAAGGCGTCAGTTTCGGTTTCCGACGGCGAGACGCGAAGCGCCACATTGCCTTCGGCCTCGCGCAGCAGGCGCTCGCGGATGACGCGGCTTTGCACCTTGTCGCCTTCCTTGCCGGCCAATGGACCGTCGTTGATGCGGAAGGTCATGGTCAGCGTCGGCGGGTCGATGGGCTGGGCGGCGATCGGTTCGGTCACGGAAGGATCGCAGATTGTATCGGCGACGGTCGATGTGGTCAGCCCCGAGATGGCGACGATGTCGCCGGCCTGTGCTTCATCCACGGGGAGGCGATCAAGCCCCCGGAAAGCAAGCACCTTGGAGACGCGGCCCTGTTCAACGGTTTTGCCATCGCGGCCCATGGCCTTGACGGTCTGGTTCGCTTTTACAGACCCGGAACGCACCCGGCCGGTAAGGACGCGGCCGAGGAACGGGTTGGCCTCGATCGTGGTCACCAGCATGCGGAACGGGCCGTCCTCGACCACGGGCGGCTTGAAATGCTCGATAACAAGGTCGAACAGCGGCGCCATGGTGCCGGTTGATCCATTGGGTTTCGCAGCCATCCAGCCCTGCTTGGCGGAGCCATAGAGGATGGGGAAATCGAGCTGCTCTTCGGTTGCATCAAGGGCGGCAAAAAGGTCGAAAACTTCGTTCACCACCTCGTTGTGGCGCTCGTCCGGCCGGTCGATCTTGTTGACTACGACAATGGGCCTGAGACCAATCTTGAGAGCTTTTTGCAGCACGAACTTGGTCTGCGGCATGGGGCCTTCGGCGGCATCGACCAGCAGGGCGGCGCCATCCACCATGTTGAGGATGCGTTCAACCTCGCCGCCGAAATCGGCATGGCCCGGCGTATCGACGATGTTGATGCGGGTATCCTTCCAGACAAGCGACGTCACCTTGGCGAGAATGGTGATGCCGCGCTCGCGCTCAAGATCGTTGGAATCCATGGCGCGCTCGGCCACCTTCTGGTTCTCGCGGAAGGAGCCCGACTGGGACAGCAGCCGGTCGATCAGGGTGGTCTTGCCGTGGTCGACATGGGCAATAATCGCTATGTTGCGCAAATTCATGTGGCGCTTCGACTTTCTAAACTGACTGGATCGAGGTCGCGCTTAGCATGGGCGCTACCCAAAGGCAATTTTAGCGGGCGCCGGTTCGGTCACGGCTTGCCGAACACTGTCTTCGACAAAAGCATCAAATACCGCCAGAAACTGGTTTCTGATCTCATCGCGCTCGGTCAGGAGTTCGTGAAGCGATTCACGGATGACGATTAGGGAAACACCGGGAATGCGCTCGGCCAACCGGTGGGTGGCTTCGTTATCGACGACGCGGTCCAGGCCCGCGGCGACCATCAATACGGGGCAGGTGAACCGATCGCGGGGCCGCATGGCCCTGAGCGCCGCCGTGGCTTTCCGCGCCGCCTTGAGCCATGAGAATGTAGGCGCTCCAACACCGAGCTGGGGAGCCTGTTCGAGAACCGCGGAATCGCGCTCCCAACGGGTCCGGTCGGAGGTCAGCGGATTGTCCGGGAAATCCTCGCGGCCCAGGGGTTCTCGTTTCTGCGCGGGAAGGAACATCCAGCCCAAGCCCAGGGAGGTGCTCAGAAAAACCAGCACCCGCACCAGCGGCAAAGGCCATAAACCGTAACGAAGGCCGACGAGCGGGGCCACGATAATGGCCCTGGCGAACCAGTTCCGGCGGCGCAGGTTGCGCAAAAGAACATGGCCGCCGGTCGAATGGGCAAGGGCAAAATAGGGTTTGGGGCATTGGGCAATCACGACCTGGGTCATCACCGCGCTGAAGTCTTCATCGTAGTCGCGGAAATCCTTGATATGGTTGCGGAGCGGATTGGGGAGTAGGCGCTGTGAGCCGCCTTGTCCGCGAAAGTCGAAGGTGGCCACCGCGAAGCCCCGCGCCATCAAGTCGCGCATCGTCTCGAAATAGCGCTCCATGAAATCGCCGCGCCCGCCAATGAGAACGACAGTGCCTTTGGGATTTTCCTGGACTTGGGCGTACAGGGCGCGCAGCCTCACGCCATCGCGGGTCTTGACCGGCACGCAAACGGCGCCGGCCGGGAGGGGGTTTTCCGGGGTGGGATAAAGCTGCATGAAATCCATTCGCCCGAGTGTTTAGCGCGGGCTCAGGCCGTGATCTAGCGGACTTTACGGACCTCGGTCAGTTCGCCGCTCGCCGCGTTCAACTTAATGGCATAGGTTTTTCCATCACGCGCCGCGTCGAAGGAATAGACTTGGCCAGAACAGTCGGAGGCCTTGATGGCGCTGAATCCATAACCGCTGATGATGGTCCCGGCCTTGTCACAGGACAGTGCGTTCTTTGATTTCGTCTGGGACGAATTGGTAGAGGGAGCGGTTGTCTTCAACGCCGTGGCCGTCTTGGCCACCGGAGTTTGGTCCTTGGCCACCGTTTTGGAGGCGGCGGGAGGCTGGCTCTTGGCCACGGTCTCGGCGGCGGGAGTTTTGCTCTTGGCCACGGTCTCGGCGGCGGGAGTTTTGCTCTTGGTCACCTTCTTCTTGGGCGCCGAAGGCTGGCTCTTGACGGCTTTCTTCTTGGCGGGCTTCAGCTTGCGGACCGGACGGTCGTAATAGGGGTTGTAATAGGTCTCATCGAAGTCCCTGCCATAGAGTTCTTCGTACTCTTCCGGCGAAATGTCTTCGTAGTAACGGTAGTGCCGTGGCGGTGGATAGTATTGACGCCCGTAATAGTAGTCGTCGTAAAACCAATGGTTTCTGTGACGCTTTCTCGCCTCCGCGTCATCGGCGAAGAAACCAGCCGCCAAGCCTGCGGCCACTGCAGCAATTAGCGCACGATGGATCATAGCTCCCCTCCAAGGGTTAGGTTGGACCTCGCAGCAGCCTTAACGCCTGCGGCGAGGTCTGGTTCCTTAGTGCTAAACGGCCTACAGGGGCCGCACACCGGCAATTCTGCCATTTCGCGTGTTCACCTTCACGAGCCAGAGGTTGCCGCGTTTCACGCCAACAAACGAACTGGTGGGCCCGCCGCAGTTGCGGGTGCGGACCTGCCGGTAACCGTGATCCCTGACGATTTCCCGGGCTTCGCCACATGAGATCCTTGAGCTATGCCACCGGGGCGGCAGATAGCGCGGAGCGGGATAGCGCGGAGCGGGATAATAGCTGATCGGAGGCTCATAATAGCGGTTTCTACAACCGGTCGAATAGGGGTGATGGAAGCACCAATCGGACCCCCCGCCAATGCCGATATGCACTTTGGTTTTGGCCAAAGCCGCCTCCGGCATGAACGCCAAAACCGCGGCCATCATTCCAGCCGCGACAGTTCCTTTTACAAACATGCTGACCTCCTCAAGGGTAGGCTCCCCAGCCTTATGGGGCCGGATCATGGCAGAAACTTGCTGAACGGCATCCGCCGGTTCCATTCATCCGCCGTTCACGTCCGGGCCGTTGCAGCCTCTTGTAATCCGGCCATGCCAAATTATCTCTGGCCTGCGGGGCGCTGCCGATGCAGGTTCGCATGAAGAAAAGCCCGGCCCCTTGGGGCGGGCGCAGAACTTAACATTGCTCAAGGAGAATGTGACCATGTTTGATCTTTCCCCCCTCTATCGTTCCACCGTCGGCTTTGACCGTCTCGCACGGATGCTCGACGAAATTTCGTCTTCCGAGACCGCCTATCCCCCCTATAACATTGAACGGCTGGGCGAGGATGAATACCGCATCACCATGGCGGTTGCGGGCTTTGGCCCGGAAGATATCGCCATCGATGTCGAAGGCAATTCGCTTTCCGTGACCGGCAAAAAGACCGCCAATGGCGAAGGCAAATTCGAATATCTGCACCAAGGCATCGCCGCCCGGGCGTTTGAGCGCCGGTTCCAGCTTGCCAGCCATGTGGAGGTCAAGGGCGCCAACCTGGACAACGGCCTGCTTCACATTTCGCTGAAGCGGGAAGTTCCCGAAGCCTTGAAGCCGCGCAGCATCGCCGTCCAAAACGGCAGGGCGCCCGCGGCGCTTGAAACGAAGAAAGCCGCCTAACCACTATAGGGCATCGGCTAAAATGAAACGGGGAGCCTCCAAGGAAGCTCCCCGTAATTTCTTGGACCCGGGTACGCTGTACCAAATCCCGGACCGAGGGCTGGCGCTTTCCCCTGCACGGGTTTCGCTGCCTGTAGCCATGATGGAGCAGCGAGGTTTCCAAACCCTTTCCATCAGGAAAATAATGATTAACGGTATCTTGCGCCGGTGTGCCGCTTTAGCGATTAATGCCGTTATCGGGCAATCGTGGTGCCCGTGAGGGGCCGGTCCGAGGCGAAAAGATCGGGGCGCCGGGGCAGCCGGGGTTTTAACTTCGGCATTGGAAGCAAGCCTTCGCGCTGGGCTTTCTTGCGGGCGAGTTTCCGCGAGCGGCGGATTGCCTCGGCCTTCTCGCGGACGCGGCGCTCGGACGGTTTTTCATAGGCCGCATGCTGTTTGATCTCGCGAAAAACGCCTTCGCGCTGCATTTTCTTCTTCAGGATTTTAAGGGCCTGGTCGACATTGTTGTCTCTGACGAATACCTGCATGCGGTTCCTTGTCCAATCGTGAAGGTGTTATGAATTTTGCGACGTTTTCTTTCGCCAAAGCTGATAGCCATGCTGGGCGATGCCCAATTCAATGGCATCGCGCCCCAATCCATGGGGCGGGAGTTGATCCGGGCGAACCACGCCAATTCCAGCCCAAGGAGCAAACTTCTGCGGCAGGCGATCACCCGCCGGATTGGCTGCAAAACCGTGGAGTGCTTTCGACTTGCCGGATCGAAACATGAAGATATTGGCCGTCATTGCTGTTTCCTTAATCCGTTAAAAGGGGAACCGCGTTCCTGATGGGAAGAACGCGGCTCGCCGGACCGTCACTAACCAAACGGACACCAGTGCCCGCGAATGCCAGTCCCGTTCCTATCCAATCCCGCCGCCGGTACATCCGCGGTCGGCAGGGTTGGACGAGATCGTTAAATCAGGTCGTGGCCTGCAGACGATCCGCCGACGATTTGCCGGTGCGGCGGTCGGCGACGATTTCGTAGGAGACCTTCTGGCCTTCATTGAGACCGCTTAAGCCCGCCCGCTCGACCGCACTGATGTGCACGAACACGTCGGGACCGCCGGAGTTCGGTTGAATGAAACCGAAACCCTTCTGCGCGTTAAACCACTTTACGACACCTGTTTGCATAGTAATTCCTTTCAAGATGCAAGAGCCTAAAAGGCTGCGAACGCGCATTGTGCGCGGGTACAACCTATCGATGTTCTGGATATGAGGGGTAGGGCTAGTGCACCTTGATCAAACGAAGTGCGGAGCCGAGCCAATCGGCCGGAATCTCGATAAGCCTTACATAGGCCTTTCAGAGCAGAAACACAAGGCCTCGCTGGGCGAGCCAAAAAAACCTTGCCGCTTCGGGTCGCTCTCATGATATGAGGGCGTGCCGCCGCGTAGTGGTAATTCCGGCGCAGCAGAAAGTGACATCCTCTTGAAGATTTTTTCAGCGTGACCGGCGTCTCGCAGACGTGGGTTTCGCGGCTAGCGCCTTACAGATTCCCCGATAACCGGCGAGCTATCTTCGAAATCGCCGTAACCTTGCTGCCGTTCATCGCCATGTGGGTTTCGACGTGGGCCCTGTTGCAGGTAAGCCCCTGGCTTGCGCTTCTTGCGGCCATTCCGACGGCGGGACTGATGGTGCGGCTGTTCATGATTCAGCACGACTGCGGCCATGGCGCCATGTTTACCTCGCGCCGGGCCAACGACTGGGTGGGCCGTGCCGTTGGCGTGTTGACGTTGACGCCCTACGATCACTGGCGCCATTCGCACGCGCTTCACCATGCGGGCTCAGGCAATCTCGACCGGCGCGGGATGGGTGACATAAACACATTGACCATAGCCGAGTATGCGGCGCTCGGATGGCGGGGCCGTCTGAGATACAGGCTCTATCGCCACCCCCTCGTCATGTTCGGGCTCGGGCCCGCCTATCTGTTCATCTTGCGGCACCGGTGGCCGTCGGGTGCGATGAAACTGGGGCGCCAGCCATGGCTGAGCGCGCTGTCGACGAATCTTGGAATCGCCGTCATTTCCGCCCTGTTGATCTACCTGATCGGACTTCCGGAATTTCTTCTGGTGCAGTTGCCGATCGTCGTCATCGGCGCATCGGTGGGTGTCTGGCTGTTTTATGTTCAGCACCAATTTGACAGGACCCATTGGGAGCGGGACGAAAACTGGAGCCACGAAACCGCAGCACTCCATGGCAGTTCATACTACGCGCTGCCGCGCCCGCTCATGTGGATCACCGGGAACATCGGCATCCATCATCTGCATCATCTTTCGGCCCGCATTCCCTTCCACCGGCTGCCGCGGGTTCTGAAGGATCATCCGGAATTGAGGGACGTGGGCCGCGTGACGCTATGGCAAAGCCTCATGTGCGTCCGCCTGACACTTTGGGATGAGGATACCAAGCAGCTGGTATCATTCCGGGACGCACGGCGACGGGCAGCTTTGTCTTAAGTCGCCGAGCGGGTAATCGAACGGATCGATCCGCGATCACGGCCCGACACATCGGAAATCTTGCGATCCTGGGCCATGATCACCGTTTTTGCATGGGCATCGCCCTCGTGGTCCGATATTTCCGCGGCCGAAACCCGCCGGCGGGAACTTCTGGTGCCATCCTCATAGACAACGTCGAACAGGACGATGCTGTCGTCGATGCGGGGTTTCTTCTTGGCCATTAAGGCTGCTCCTCTGTGTCCGGCGCCGAAGCGGTTTCAGCATCCGTCATGGGACGATCCTGTTTGCGTTGCGCCGACTTTTCATCCCGCCGCAACTGCTTTTCGAGCGCTTTGCGGGCCTTGGCGCGGGCGCGGTTCGTCCGGTCCTGATTATAGTTCGGCGGAAATGCCATGGCTGTCGCTCCGAATTCCGCGCCCCTATAACAGTTCATTCGGTAAACACCAAGTGCTGGCGCAAAAAGGTCGCTATTTGCGCCACGAAGGCGCATAACAGCGCCAGAGCAAGAGGCACCATGACAGCAGCGCGGTTTTCAGCGGGGCAATCCCTGCATCTTCTGAGAGATCTGCGTTCGCCAAAGGGTCAGGCCGACGGGCTTTACACGATTGTTCGCGTCATGCCGAACGAGGGCTTGGAGCCGAGTTATCGCATCAAGCACGACTTCGAAGCCTTTGACCGGATCGTGACGGAAAGCCAGTTGGCCGAGCCAGAAAGGAATTAGGATGAGCCTGTCGAAAGCAACTCCAAACCGAAAGCCCGATCACAAATTCGGACTAACGGACCATCATGGCCGCAACGACGCGCTGAGAAAGAGCCGCGTTGCCCACGAGGAGGCGCAGAAGGCCGCGGGACTGTGGGGCGAAATGTCGGTGGGCGTCATCGAGCGCAACGGCGCCACGTTCGTTCATATGTGGAAGGGCGTGTCGCTGACGGATGTGTTCAAGCTGGCCGCTAAGCGGCCCAAGGAGATTTCGAAGCCGGACCACGAGGCGCTCTGCGCCTGGCTGAAGGCTGGCCGCTACGAAGGTTTCAAACACAGCATCTCGGCGTGGAATGTGAATGCCGCCGAAGCCGAGCGCATCAAGCTCGAAATCATCTCGCGGCTGGCGGCGGACGGCACACGGGTCGTCAATCCTCCGGCGGATGGCTGAGCCAATCTAGGATACGCGGACGCCAAGCTGAGGCAGAGTTATCTTGTAAGCATCAAACGCACGAGAGAAATTTTCAACGGCCTCAATGTTAGAGAATTGGTATTCTTCCCGAAGTCCTCCTGGACTTGTGAATAGTAGCCGACCATAGAGGCAGACCGGAATGCGATAGTTGCCCTTAAAGCGGAGATCGGGTGAACCGTTTTTGTTCACTTTTGCCCATGTTTCGTGAACTACCTTAGCATCAGCCGGAACAGCGTCTTCTTCGACGAACTGAACACTACGGAAATCGAGGGAGATTTCACGGATATCTATCAGCGCGAATTGACCATCCCTGCGCGGCATTAGAGCTACACTGGGATAAACTAGGATGTCTTCGCCGTTGGCATTCCCAAAACTCAGCGCGCGTCCGTCAAACTGCACAAGTTCGGAACCGCCGAAGTCTAAGATCACGTTCCTTCGCATTATCGTGCGAGCGGCGAAGGATTGTTCAACAGCGCGATCAGAATCAAATTCAG
>JACMJT010000192.1 GCA_014380505.1 Hyphomicrobiales bacterium
AAGGGGCCCTCACCCGCCCTTCGGGCACCCTCTCCCATGCGTGACCGCACGGGCGAGGGCGACAATTTTCCAGAATTTCGCCTTCTCCCGTCCGAAGGATGGGAGAAGGTGCCCGAAGGGCGGATGAGGGCTCTTGCGCGTGCTCTAGGCAGCGAGCTTGACGTCGCCGAGTATCTTGTCGAGCGGGGGAACCGACCGGATCAGCTCGAGAGCGTCATGCCGGACGTGATTGCCGCGCATCTCCGCTTCAATCTGCGGGAGAGTTATCTGGCCCGTATCGACGCACTCCCGAAGCAACGCGAAGAAGAATGCTTCCTGCCGGGGATCGGGATGTTTCTTGTATCTTCCCCAAAAGCGCATTCCGTTTTCGGGAAGAAAGCGCCCGATGAAGGGCACGCGATTGGTGAAGTCGATGGGCAGACCGGTTTTCCAGGGCTGGGTGCGCCGCTTGGTGTTGTGAAGCAGTTTTGTGGCGGGCGTTAGCCTGTCGAAATCATTCCATTCCGTCTCGAGATATCCGATGCTGTCGCGGGGCTCGTCCGCCAGCACGATCCAGTTTTCATAATCGAGTTTGCCTGCAAACATATCTTCGAATTGCCGGCGCACGTTCCAGTGCTTCAACCGGGCGCAATCCAGCAGCATGACGCTTGATGCGATGTAGTCGTCGCGGCCGTTATGCCCCAGCCGGCGCCTCGCCATGATGGCCTTGCCACCCATGTCGCGCGTCAGCAAATCGTTGACGTCGCCCACCGCAAAGACGTCCGGGTCGATCACCACGGCGCGGCCTTCGTAACCCAAAAGCTCGGGCGGCATGAAGCGCGTCGGCGTAAAGGATTGCAGATCGCCGTTCTTCCACGTCCGCCAGCCGCCGGCCCGGAGAAATTGCCGCCCCTCAAATTCCTTGAAGAAGCCGAAATCTTCCTGGCGAATGATTTTGACGTCAAACGCCTGGGGATTCCGCGAATTTCGCTTGAGCGAATGGGCGGAAACGATGGCCCCTGCCATCTGTTTTCCGTTGGTGTGAATGAATACGGTGTTTTTCACGGAGTCTCCGGCGTCAAAAATATGGGACTTGCCAGATATTAGAATGCCGCTCCCACGAAAGCCAGTGCTGCCGCGGGACGCGAGGTTTGCAACCCCCAGGCGGGGATGCTAGCTGTGCCGCCGACGATGCCTCACAACGCCCCCATCGCCAACCGCTCCGATACCATCATTCTGCCGGTTGAAACTCTCACCCGGGAGTTCGACGCCAAGCTTCACCTGGCTCTTCGCGCCGCCGCTCGCGGCTGGCGAGTTATCTTCGGCGGGAGGACGGCAATTCATTCCGCCCTGCCAAGCTTGCCCCGGTCCATTTATGTGGCCAAGGGCATCCGCACGGGGAACCGGCGTATTTTCAAACTCCTCGATCAGCTGGGTCACGTCATCGTGGCGCTCGATGAAGAATCGCTGATCCGCCAATCGGACGAAGCGCTTCTGATGATGCTGGACGAGGAGACGTTCAACCGGCCGCGCCTTCTCTATGCCTGGGGCAAGAGCGATGCGGATGTCTGGCGCACATTCAAGGGTTACCATGGCAATTCGATCATCGAGGCCGGCAATCCCCGCATCGACCTCCTGCGGCCGGAACTCTCAGGATATTTTGCGCCCGATGCCGCCGCTTTGGTTCAGAAGTTCGGCACCTATGTGGTGGTTTCAACCAATTTCAGCATGGTCAACCACTATATTCCCGATCACGTGCGGTTCCGCACCGCCAAGGGAACCGATGTGGACAGAAGCGAGACGCTGAAATCCGGGCTCATCGAACATAAAAGCAAAATATTCGAATCCTTCCGCAAGTTGATACCGAGGCTCGCGGATGCAATTGCACCAGTCAACCTCGTGATCCGGTCCCATCCATCCGAGAACGCATCCGTGTGGGCCGCGGCGGCGGCGGGACGGAAGAATGTTCATGTCGTGCATGAGGGCCCCATGGCGCCTTGGCTCATGGCCGCCAAGGCGTTGGTGCAGAACGGCTGTACCAGCGCCGTGGAGGCAGCAATCATCGGCACACCCGCTCTTGCATTCCGTCCCCATATTTCAGAGACCTATGAGGTCGATCTGTCCAACCGCCTGAGTGTCGATTGCACGACGGCTGAAGAGCTGTTCTCCGCACTGCAGAAAATCCTGAGTGGAAATTCTCCGCCCGATGGTGGCCTCCACACAAATCGGATGGCTTTGCTCCGTCGCCATATTGCATCCGTGGACGGTCCCTTGAGTTGCGAACGAATTCTCGATTCGCTCGAAAATCAGGCCAACCTGCTTGCTCTGTCGCCGGACAATCGCCTCATGCAGCGGCTATCCGGACTGGCCGGCCACTATCGCCGCCGTGCCATCCGCGCTTTCACCACTCGCCTGCGCCGGTCGAAGAGCAGCAGAACCTACACATCCCATAAATTTCCCGGCTTCACCGAAGACATGATAGTCAACCGTATCGAACGGTTCCGCAAAATTTTTCCAAATTTGCCCGAAGTCAGCCGCCACAGGCTTGGACGCGGCATTTTTGTCATCGAAAAACGCTGAATATCGAAAAAATACTGTTTTTTAGGCTCGCGAATTCTTTGTCACGGGGTCATTCCAACTGGTTAAAAAGCACGCTAGAACCCCCCGGCTTATCGCTTCAGGACTTTGCATGCATTCGATCAGGATCATCGGCGCCGGTTCCATCGGCAATCATCTGGCCAACGCCGCTCGCAGTTTTGGCTGGCAGGTGATCCTGACCGACAATGATCCCGCTGCCCTTGAAAGGGCGCGCACCAGTATCTACCCCCTGCGCTATGGCGCCTGGGACAATGCCATCGTTCTCAAGGATTCGCGCGCCGCGATGACGGAACCGGCGGATGTGGTGTTTGTCGGAACTCCGCCCGACAGCCACATCGCAATTGCCAATACCGTGCTGGATCACGCCACGCCAAAAGCCCTCATCATTGAAAAGCCCCTGGCCGGGCCCGATCTCGCCGGCTGCGCTGAACTCCAGGCCCGCGTGAAGAAGGCCGGAATATTTGCCGGTGTGGGCTATAACCACACGTTGGGTCAGAATACGCTGGCCGCGGAAGACTTGCTCAAGGCCGGCAAGCTCGGGCCAATGTCCCCGCTGTCCGCGCGCCCCCGCGAACATTGGGGCGGCTTCCTCCCGGCCCCTCCCGGTCACGCCGGCCCAGCCGATTCATACCTCGGC
>JACMJT010000193.1 GCA_014380505.1 Hyphomicrobiales bacterium
CCGTAGCGTTCGAGGATGGGTTCGGGGTCTATGTCATTGCGTTTCTACTTGGACATCTTTTCGATGCCGCCCAGGGTCAGAGGCTCGCCGGTCTTCGCATAAATCCAGCGGCCGTCCCTGTATTCGGCATCGGCCGGAAAAATCCATTCGCCAGCGGCCGTGCGGAAGGTTTCGTGGATGACCATGCCCTGGGTGAACAGGCTTGCAAAGGGCTCGACCACGTTGAGATGGCCGGTCTGCGTCATGGCCCGGCAGTAAAACCGCGAGTAGAGAAGGTGCAAAATGGCGTGTTCCACGCCGCCGATATATTGGTCCACCGGTAACCAGTAGTCGGCAGCCTTCGGATCGACCGGCTCATTTGCCTCGGGCGAACAAAAGCGCACGTAGTACCACGACGAGTCGATGAAGGTGTCGAAGGTATCGGTCTCGCGGCGCGAAGGCCTCCCGCAGGTAGGGCAGTTCACATTCTTCCACGTCGGATGATGTTCCAGGGGATTACCGGGTTTGTCGAAGGTGACATCCTCCGGGAGGACCACGGGAAGCTCGCTCTTCGGCACCGGCACGATGCCGCAGGTTCCGCAGTGAATCACCGGGATCGGGCATCCCCAGTAGCGCTGGCGCGACACGCCCCAATCACGCAGGCGATAGTTCACCTTGCGCTCGCCAATGCCCATGGCCTCCATGCGGCGGGCGATCTCTTCCTTTGCCTCCGGCACGGTCATACCGTTGAGGAAATCCGAGTTGATCAGAACCGTCTGGTCGCCTTCCTTGTCGAGGAAGGGCTCGGCGCCGATATGGAAACTCTCCGGATCCGCCGATCTGGGCGCCACCACCGGTATGACCGGCAGGCCATACTTCCGGACAAAATCCAAATCGCGCTGGTCGTGGGCGGGACAGCCGAAAATGGCGCCCTCGCCATAGCCCATGAGCACGAAATTCCCCGCATAGATTGGCAAGCGGACACCCGGACGAAAAGGATGCCTTGCAAACAGGCCGAGCGCATAACCTTTTTTCTCAGCGCGCTCGATTGATTCCTCGCTGGTGCCAAGGGCTGCCACTTCGCGCCGGAAGGCGGCAAGGCCCGGGTCTTTTGCCGATAGGTGTTTCGCCAGATCATGGTCGGCGGAAATGGCGCCGAAGGTTGCCCCGAAAATCGTATCGTGGCGGGTCGTGTAGACCGTCAGGCGTTCGTCCAGCAAATTGCCGCCCGCATCTTCAAGCGCAAAAGAAAAACGCATGCCCTCGGAGCGCCCGATCCAGTTGCGCTGCATCAGGCGGACTTTCTCCGGCCAGTTATTCAGCCCATCGAGAGCGGCGAGAAGGTCCTCCGAGTAGGATGTGATCTTGAGGAACCATTGGGCGAGGTCGCGCTTTTCGACCAGCGCTCCCGAACGCCAGCCGCGGCCGTCGATCACCTGTTCGTTGGCCAGCACCGTGTTATCGACGGGATCCCAGTTCACCGTTGAAACCTTGCGCTCCACAAGGCCCGCCTTCATGAAATCGACGAACATTTCCTGCTCATGGCGATAGTAGGCGGGATCGCAGGTGGCGATCTCCCGGGTCCAGTCGAGCGACAGGCCCATGGATTTGAGCTGGCCCCGCATAGCGTCGATATTCTCGTAGGTCCATGCCTTGGGATGGACACCGCGCTCTATCGCGGCATTTTCAGCAGGCATTCCAAAGGCGTCCCAGCCCATGGGGTGGAGGACATTGTATCCCCGGGCGCGCATGAAGCGGGCGATCACATCGCCCATGGTATAGTTGCGCACATGGCCCATGTGGATGCGGCCGGAGGGATAGGGAAACATTTCGAGGACATAATATTTGGGCTTCGCCGCATCTTCCCTGGCTTCAAAGCAGCGGTTCTCGGCCCAATAACGCTGCCAGCGCGGCTCCACATCGCGGGGATTGTAGCGCTCGGTGGACAAGGGGTTTGCTTCGGATATGGGATTGTCGGTTTTCATGATCGGTCATGGCAGTACCAGTCCTTGAAAAGACCCGCAAGCAAAGCCATAAAACACCGGTTCAACGAGGGCCCATGATTCACCCCGGTTTGGAAAATGTGCGGCAGGGGATCGGCAAGGCGGCCCTTTCGGCGGGCCGCGATCCCAACGCCATCAAGCTCATCGCGGTCACCAAGACGTTCGATGCCGCTGATATCCTGCCGGTCATCGCGGCTGGCCAGACAGTGTTCGGCGAGAACCGGGTGCAGGAAGCACAAGCCAAATGGCCCAGTATCAAGGCCGCGCACTCCAGCCTGAAACTTCATCTGATCGGACCCCTCCAGAGCAACAAGACAGCCGATGCCATAGCTCTCTTTGACGCCATCCACACTGTTGACAGGCGCAAGATCGCAGGAGCGCTGGCCGCGGAAATGCAGCGCCAGCAACGGTTCCCACAGCTCTTCGTTCAGGTGAACACGGGCCTTGAAAAGCAAAAGGGCGGCATTGCGCCCACGGATGCCGATCGGTTCATCGCCGATTGCCGGGAGGGCCTCATGCTCGCCATCTCGGGGCTCATGTGCATTCCTCCGGCCACGGACGATCCCAAGCCGCATTTTGAACTGCTGGCCGCAATCGCCAAACGCAACGGCGTTACGGACCTCAGCATGGGAATGAGCGGAGACTATGCCGCCGCCATCACCTGCGGTGCGACCTTCGTCCGGGTCGGGTCAGCGATTTTCGGGAGCAGGGTTTAGGGCCATGGGGCCAGACCACCAGCCGGGTCTGCCGTCCACAAAAAGCCAATACCGTTGCCATATCGCGCCGCGACAGGGCGACGCATCCAGCCGTTGGTTTTCCCTGGGGATCGGCCAGATGCAGGAATACGGCGCTTCCGCAGCCTTGGCTGCGCGGGCGCTGATTGTGGGAGAGAATGACCACGATATCGTAGAGGTGATCGGCCCGGCGCATCGCCTCGTGGCCTGCCGGATAGGGTAGGCGCACCGGCCGATTGTAATTGCGGTCGCCAGCCTGGTCACACCAGCCCTCGTATGGCGCAATCGCCCGTACCGGAAGCCGCGATCCCGGAGGCAAGTTGCGGTCGGCGCGATAGGCGATTCTGAAAAGTTGCCAGCGGCCGACGGGCGTTGCGCCATCGCCCTCGATCTTCCGGTGACTGCGGCCGGAGCGGCCGATAATACAGGGAAATTGCATGGAGCCCACGGTCATGACAGCTTTCGTCGCTCTCATGCTGATCGCGCGAACGTGAATATCTGTGATGATTTTCCTCACGGGGACTTGTCTTGCGGAAGATGTTATCAACGGGCAGAAGCGAACGTACCATTTGCGAGGCCTTTGGCAATGACCACGACCAAGAAAATTCTGATCGTCGACGATGACGATGCCTTGCGTGAAACGCTGCGGGAGCAATTTTCGCTGCATGATGAATTCGCGGTAACCGACGTCGCCAACGCCACGGCGGGCGTCAAGGCGGTCAAGGCGGATCACGCCGACCTCGTCCTGCTCGACGTCAATCTCCCCGACATGGATGGCCGCGAAGCCTGCAAGATCATGCGCCGCAACGGCTACAAGGGCCCGATCCTGATGCTCACCGCGCAAGGGTCGGACTCGGACACGATTCTGGGACTCGATTCCGGCGCCAACGACTATGTGACAAAACCGTTCCGCTTCGGAGTGCTGCTCGCCCGGATCAGGGCGCATCTTCGCCAGCACGAGCAAAGCGAAGACGCGATTTTCAAGGTCGGCCCCTATACTTTCAAGCCCAGCGCCAAGATGCTCATTCGCGACGACAACAAGAAAATCAGGCTTACGGAAAAGGAAACGGCCATCATCAAGTTCCTGTTCCGGGCGGGAGAGCAGATTGTCAGCCGGGACGTGCTGCTGCACGATGTCTGGGGTTATAATGCCGGGGTCACCACCCACACGCTGGAAACCCACATTTACCGGCTGCGGCAAAAGATCGAGCGCGACCCCTCCCATGCCGAACTCCTGGTCACCGAAGGGGGCGGTTACAAGCTCGTCCCTTGATCTTGCGGTCCATCGGACTCTATATGGCCCCTGGCGGCCGGCCTGTAGAATCAGGCGGGGCAATGGGGACGGAGATCTTGCGGCGCACGATTTCGGTTGATGCGGCATGAGCGTCAGGGCGGATGCGGAAACGCTTCGGGGCATTCCCATCTTCGCGGAGTGCGATCCCGTTCATTTGCAGCTCATTGCCTTCGCCTCGGAGCGCCAGCAGTTCAAGGCCGGTGAAGCCCTCATCGTCCAGGGGCAAGCGGGCACCTATTCCTTCCTCATTCTCAACGGCGACGCCGACCTCATCGTCGAGAGGAACGGACATGAGGACTTTTTGGGGACCGCCGGGCCGGGCGCCTTTTTGGGCGAAGTCGCAATGATCGGCAGCGTTCCCTATTCGGTGACGGCCCGGGCCAGGACGGCTCTGTCGGCCGCGCGAATCAGCCGGAACCTGTTCATGCGTGTCGCCGAAGAATATCCGGACTTCGGCAAGGCCGTCTTCCGCGCGCTTGGCGGCAAGCTCGATGGCTCGATCTCCGATCTCCTGTCGGCCCAGGTTCTGCTCGACCGGGCGAAATCCTTCACCAGCCTATAGGGCAAAACTGGCGATCACCGGGACATGGTCCGAGGGCTGCGGCCAGCCGCGGGCTTCGCGCACGACATCGATTTGGATGCAGGAGGGTGCGAGGTCCGGCGTGGACCAGACGTGGTCGAGGCGGCGGCCACGGTTGCTGAGCGCCCAGTCGTGGGCGCGGTAGCTCCACCAGGTGTAGAGCTTCTGGTCGGGGGGAACATGCTGGCGCATGAGGTCGACCCAGGCGCCAGCGCGCTGCACGCGCAACAGCCCGTCGGTCTCCACGGGCGTGTGGCTCACCACCTTGAGCAGGGCCTTATGGGACCAGACATCGTGCTCCAAGGGCGCCACGTTGAGATCGCCTACCACGATCCCGTCATGGCCTTTCGGAACGGAACCGGCCGCGAACCAGCTTTCCAGCTCGTCGAGGAATTGCAGTTTGTGTGCGAATTTTTCATTGATGGCGGGATCGGGCTCGTCGCCGCCGGAGGGCACATAGAGATTGTGGATCACCAGCGGTTTTGCCCCGTCGATCGTGGCGGCGATATGCCGGCAATCGACTTTCGAACAAAATGACTTCAGGTCCTGGCCGATGAAGGGAATACGCGAGACGATGGCCACGCCGTGATAACCCTTCTGGCCGGACTCGGCGATGTGATGGTAGCCGAGGTCCTTGAGAGGGGCGGATGGAAACTGTCCCTGCGGGCATTTGGTTTCCTGGAGGCAGAGCACATCCGGCTGCCAGTCGCGCAAGAGACGGCAGACCAAGTCTATTCTCAGGCGAACGGAATTGATATTCCAGGTGGCGATTTTCAGGGTCATGCAGTTATCACTATCTCATCATGCGCGGGCCTGTCGCGGGCATCTCGGTGTAGCGAGACGAAGATGCCCGGATCAAGTCCGGGCATGATGAAAATGGGAGGTCATGAGAAGAATTCCGCGCAAGGATAGCTACTTGCTTTCCTTATCCTTGCGGTTGATCTTCACGACGAACAACTGAGGATCTGGTTTCACGCCGGCCACGATGTTTTCGAGTGAGACCGTCGTCCGCCGGCCCTTGCTGTCAACGATCACCCATTGTTGAAGCGCCTTCTGGGTCTGGTCGAAGACAAGAATCAGTTGACCGCCCAATACTCCTTCCTTGTCCTCAAGGGTGACGGTGGTCAGTCCTTCGGCCTCCTCAAAGCCCAGGATATTCGTGTCGCGCAGCAGATCGACCTCGTTGCCCAGAACAAGCCGCAGGGGCGTTTCGGAGAGCGGAAACTGATCGCCCTTTTCCTTGGCGCGGTTCTTGATGGTGAGCCATGTCCCGTCGGCGACGATCAGGAAAGGATTGGGCGGGGCATACTCAAAGCGCATCTTCCCGGGCTTGCTGATGAAGAATATCCCCCGCGATACATTGCCCTTCGGGCTTATCTGGGAGAAATCGCCCTGCAGATTTTTGAAGCCATTGATGTAATCGTTGATGTGCCGGATCGATGTGGCCTGGCCGTCGGTCACCTCGATGGGCTTCGCCGCCAGAGCGAATTCCGGCGTAAGGATCGCCAGGCCCAAACCGAACGCCGCGAGACGGAACGTTTTTACGACTATGCTGACCATAACTACCCTTTTTAATCCTGCGATCCGGCGATTACACACGGAATCGAGCCTAATTTGAGGCACATCAAGCCCTGGCCGAATCTCCCGGCACCATGATCTCGCGCTTGCCGGTGGCGCTCGCAGCCGAGATCAGGCCTTCCTTTTCCATGCGTTCGATGAGGCTGGCGGCCTTGTTGTAGCCCACCTGCAAACGGCGCTGGACGTAGCTTGTCGATACTTTCTTGTCACGGAGCACCACGGCCACGGCCTGGTCATAGAGAGCATCCCCCGAGCCGCCGCTCTCTCCGGCGCCGCCCGCCTCGTCGAAGGCATCCTCATCCTGTTCCTCGGTGACGGCTTCCAGATATTCGGGCGAGCCTTGCGATTTCAGATAGCTTACGATCTTCTCCACCTCGTCCTCGCCGACGAGTGGCCCGTGGAGCCGCGAAATCCGTCCGCCGCCCGCCATGTACAGCATGTCGCCGTGGCCGAGCAATTGCTCGGCACCCTGTTCGCCGAGGATGGTGCGGCTGTCGATCTTCGAGGTCACCTGGAAGGAAATGCGGGTCGGGAAATTCGCCTTGATCGTGCCGGTGATGACATCGACCGAGGGGCGTTGCGTCGCCATGATGACATGGATGCCGGCGGCACGGGCCATCTGAGCCAGACGCTGCACTGCGCCTTCGATATCCTTGCCCGCCACCATCATGAGATCGGCCATCTC
>JACMJT010000194.1 GCA_014380505.1 Hyphomicrobiales bacterium
CCGGCAGGGCAGAGATCCCGCCGGCTCCTGAGAAATTTATCAGCACGATGATCACTCCTCTAGAAATCAAGGACCTGCAGGCTTTGGCCAAGCGGCGGGTGCCCCGCATGTTCTACGACTATGCGGACTCCGGCGCCTATACGGAGGGCACCTACCGCGCCAATGAAGCGGACTTCGGCAAGATTGGCCTCCGTCAGCGCGTGGCGGTCAATATCGCAGATCGTTCACTGGCATCGGAGATGATTGGGCAGCCCGTGGCCATGCCGGTGGCGCTGGCGCCCACGGGCATCACCGGCATGCAGCATGCCGATGGTGAAATCCTCGCGGCAAGAGCCGCGTTGAAGGAAGGCGTCCCCTTCACGCTCTCGACCATGAGCGTCTGCTCCATCGAGGATGTGGCGGAGGCGACGGGCAAGCCCTTCTGGTTTCAGCTTTATGTCATGCGCGACCGAACCTTTACCGAGAAACTGATCGACCGAGCCAAGGCCGCCAATTGTTCAGCCCTCGTGCTCACGCTCGACCTGCAAATTATCGCCCAGCGCCACAAGGATATCCGCAACGCCCTCTCAACTCCGCCGGCCATAACCCTTGGAAACGTGCTGGATATGGCCATGCGGCCACGCTGGTGCCTCGCCATGCTGGGCACCAAGCGGCGCACCTTCCGCAATATCGTGGGGCATGCCAAGGATGTGGGCGATCTCTCCTCGCTTGCCGCCTGGACCCATGAACAATTCGATCCGAGCTTGAGCTGGAAGGATGTTGAGTGGATCAAGAAGCGCTGGGGCGGCAAGCTGATCCTCAAGGGCATTCTCGATCCCGAGGATGCGCTGAGCGCCGTGGCCACGGGAGCCGATGCCCTCATCGTCTCTAACCATGGTGGCCGCCAGCTCGATGGCGCTGCCTCGTCCATCAGCATGCTGCCCAGGATCGTTGATGCCGTGGGTGACAAAATAGAGATCCATTTGGATGGCGGCATTCGCTCCGGCCAGGATGTGTTAAAAGCGCTCTGCCTGGGCGCCAAAGGTACATTCATAGGCAGGGCGTTCCTTTATGGCCTGGGAGCCATGGGCGAAGCCGGCGTCAGGCTGGCATTGCAGATCATCGCCAAGGAACTCGACACCACCATGGCGTTGTGTGGCGAGAAGGACGTCAAGAAGCTGGGCCGCCACAATCTGCTCAACGGTTGATGTCCTTGATGGCGGGATAGATCTGCGCATAGCGAACGTATTGCGCATCATAAGCTTTTCGCAGCTTTTCATCCGGTTTGATTGTTCTGGCAATGCGCGGCGGCGTGCACACCTGTCGGTAAGATGCACCCGTTGCCGCGATGAGGCCGAGGCGCGCGGCTCCGAAAGCGCCGCCGAAATCTCCGTCGGCCGGCACATCCACGGGAAGGCCGAGAACCGTGGCAATGATCTTCAGCCACAGGGCCGAACGTGATCCACCACCCACGGCAGTCACACGCTCGACCACGGTGCCCGCAACCTTCAGCGCCTCAAGACTGTCGCGGAACGCAAAAGCGACACCATCCATCACCGCATGCGTCAGCTCCTTTGTATCCGTTTCGTGTCCGATGCCCATGAACAACCCGCGCACCTGCGCGTCCGCCACGGGGGTGCGTTCGCCCGAGAGATAGGGCAGGAATAGCGCGGAGGAGGGGCCAGCCAAAGTGCTGCCAAGCGCTGTCGTAAGTTTTGGCGCCGGAGTTCTCAGCACGCCCGCCAGCCATTCGAGGCTTGCGGCGGCAGACAGGATGACTCCCATCTGGTGCCACGTATCCGGCACCGCATGGCAGAAGGCATGAACGGCGCGCGCCGCATTGGGCCGAAACCTGTCATTCGACACGAACAGCACGCCCGATGTCCCGATCGACACGAAGGCGGAGCCCGGCGTTACAGAGCCGATCCCACAAGCGGATGCTGCATTGTCTCCGCCACCGCCGGCAACCACGGGCCGTCTTGCCATGCCCCAGTTCTTGGCGACGGCGGCCGTCAGCCGTCCCGTGGCATCCGTTCCCTCGAAGAGTTCCGGCATCTGATCGCGCCGCATGCCGGCGGCGGCGAGAAGTTGATCCGACCACACGCGTTTTTCGACATCAAGCCAGAAGGTGCCGGCCGAATCCGACATGTCCGAAGCATAATCGCCGGTCATACAAAACCGCACATAGTCCTTTGGCAAAAGCACCTTGGCGACTTTATCGAATATGCGCGGCTCGTGTTTCTTCACCCACATGAGCTTGGGCGACGTAAAACCCGCGAGCGGAATATTGCCCGAAATCTCCCGTGCCCGAGGTTCGAGCCTCTCAATGTCGCGGCATTCCTCAAAGGCTCGTGCATCGTTCCACAAGATCGCGGGACGCAATGGCTTGCCCGCATGATCGAGAAGTGTTGCGCCATGCTGCTGGCCTGAAAGGCCAATACCCTCGACGGCCGCCACCGCCTTGGGCTTCGCCTTCGCCAGCGCCTTCACCACCGTGTTGCAGGCTTTCCACCAATCCCCGGGCGCCTGTTCGGACCAGCCCGGATGCGGCCGCGATACCTTGAGCGCTGCGCTGGCCGTAGCGACGATCTTTTGCTCCGTGTCGATGAGCACGCCCTTGACCGAAGAGGTTCCGATATCAAGGCCGAGATACATGATGCCGTCCTGTTCAATGCCCGCGATAAATACGCTCGCGCAAGCGGGCCTCAAGCTGATAGGCCGCCGGCCCCAGAGGTTCACCAGCGTCAGGTTCAGGAATGAGGCGACGGATATCTTCAGCGAGGTGTTTGAGCTTTGGTGGAACCGGTCGATCGGTGACTTTCAAAGCTCTGAACGCAATGAAAGCGAGACTGGCGAGCGCTGCCTCCAGCAGGGCGCCGGTCTTCTCCTGCTTTGACCAGGCGAGGAACACCGGTGAAGCGACATCGTTCTGGCCGAAGCCGCCGGACTCCGAACCGGGCAGCAGGGTCGCCCCGGCGAAGGTTCGCGCCTCTTCTTCATAACCGGTGATCGCCATGGGGAGACAACCCAGATAGCCCTCCACGCCGCCAAGCCCCAATTGATCGGGCAACAGCGACACGTTGCCGTCGAGGAGTTTGGCTGACATGCGCTCGGCGATCGTGATGAGATTGACGGCCGCGGCGGTCACCGCGTCCATGGCCATGACGGCATGAGGATTGTGAAAACCGCCGGTGCTGATGATGTTTCCGAGCCGATGCTCTTCATCCGGCGCCAGCATCACTGGATTATCGGTGACGGCGGCTAGCGATTCTTCCGCGATCTCTGCCGCCAGCCGTTCGGCCCGCCTGGCCTGACCCAGCATGCGTGGCAGGATGCGGAAGCTCACTGGCGCTTGGTAGGGCCGCCGCGCGCCGCCGTGGCCAGGGCCTATCGCCTCGCGCAACTGAGTCAGGGCCCAGGCATCATGAGGATTATTCCAGAGGTGGCCAAGCTCCGCCGCGAAATGACTGAGCGGCGCGTTGAAAGCTTCGGCTGCCAGCGCAAACACCTCGACTGCCACCGCAAGCCGCATGTCCGCCGCAAGTGCCGTATCCGACACGAGTGCCGCTGCCGAAGGCGATCCGTTGACAAGGGAAAGCACATCTTTCTCGGCCACCGGCGCCATGGCGGCGAGAGCGCGGAAGGCATGGCCGAGCGAAAGAATTTCGCCAGCGCCCCCTTGGCCCCGGGCGGGTATCTTTGGCAGGGCCTTGCCGTCCAGCATTGCGGCAACCGCCAGCGCCACCTCCGGCGTGATGGCGGCATGCCCCTCGATAAAGTTTGCAAGCCTGGCGAAAATGATGCCGCGCACCACACGCTCCGGCAGCAGATCGCCCCAGGATGCAGTGGCCGGTGTCGGCGGGCGTTTGGCATGGAGCTTGCGGTCTTCGGCCGAGAGCCGTTTCTTGGCGTGCTGGCCATAGCCGCTGGTGACGCCGTAGACCGTGATGCCGGGATCCTCGATGAGGCTCATGAAACGTTTCCGTTCCTCGGCCATGCGTGTCATCGCAGCACCCGCAAATTGCACTGCCTCGCCTTGCCATGCCACACGGCGCAGGGCTTCGAGCGTGAGATCGGCGCGGGTTGAAAGCGTGACGGTCATGGAGCCTCTTGTGAATGCCGTGTCAGCTATAGACGAGGCTGGTCCCAATCTTCAAGCGCGCGGCCTTTTCGAGAATGGCGGCGCCAAGCGCTATGTCGCTGGTGGCAAGCCCGCGATGCCAGAACAAAATTGTTTCATCATCGGAGGTTCGTCCCGGTTTCAACCCGGCGCAGATTTCACCGATTTCCGCATGCACCGTTTCAGGCGAGACTTTGCCCGCATTGATATGGGGCCGGAGCGCGCCGAAGGGGCCGGCCAGCATCTGGCCTCGATCGTCGACCACGATCTTGTCCATGCGGTCGGTGAGATCGAGTTCGAGCGCGCTCATGGTGCCATAGGGAATGATGAGGGCGCCGGGTTTTACCCATGATGATTTCAGCAGCGGCGTGGGTTGATCGAGGCGCGAGGCTTCCACCAGGATGTCCGCATCCTTAAAACAGCTTTCC
>JACMJT010000195.1 GCA_014380505.1 Hyphomicrobiales bacterium
CCACCATCATGGCGGTGTTCGAGCGCGCTGGTTTCGACCACATAGCGCCCGACATTATCCAGCCCGCCGACATCTTCCTTGAACGCTCCGGTGAAGACATCCGTACACGGACCTTCGTGTTCACCGGTCCCTCGGGCGAGGAAATGTGTCTCCGCCCGGACCTCACCGTGCCTGCATGCCGCTATCACCTGAGCCACGCTGCAAAGCCCGATACCGAAGCGCGTTATTGCTATTGCGGCCCGGCGTTCCGTTTTTCCGACGAAGCATTGAGCCCGCAGGAGTTCACCCAAGCCGGGCTGGAGTGGTTCGCAAGTGCTGATGCGGTGGCCGCCGAAGCCCGCATCCTCAAACTCACCATAGCGGCGCTGGAAGCGGCGGGGCTGACGAAATTCCGCGTGACCCTGGGCGATCTAGGTCTCTTTGCAGGGCTCCTTGACGATACGGGAATGCCCGCCCGCTGGCGCAGGCGCTTGCAGCACCACTTCTGGCGCCCCTCGGCCTTCCGCGATCTGCTTGAAAGTTTCTGCGCCGAACGCTCCCGCAGCCGTACCAGCATTTCAGGCTTGATCGACCGGCTCGATCCAACCAATGGGCTTGCCGTTGTGGAAGCTGAACTAGAGGCCCGAGAGTTAGCCCTGGTAGGTGGGCGCGATGTGGCGGAAATCGCCCAGCGCCTCGGCGAAAAATCGGCTGACCGGCGCGAAACGCCCCTTGGCCGTGACAAGGCCCGTCAACTCAATGCCTATTTCACCATCGCCACCGAAGCCACGGGCGCCGATGCCGCGCTGGCCGAGATCGCGGGCGGTGAACGCTTCGCCCGCGCGCGGGACTATTTTGCCCGCCGCATTTTCGAGATGGAGGAATTGGGACTCAACCCGCGCCGCTTCCAGTTCGCCGCATCCTTCGGGCGTGACCTCGAATACTACACGGGCTTCACCTTCCAGATCGAAGCTGAGACGTCGCAGGGGCGGGTCGCCGTGGCAGGCGGCGGGCGTTACGACAATCTCCTCTCCGACATGGGAGCGCCGGTGAAGATTTCCGCCGTGGGCAGCGCCATCCACACGGACCGGCTCCATGCGGTGCTGGCATGAAGACTCTCACTCTCGCCATCCCATCCAAGGGCCGCTTGATGGAAGCCGCCACCTCCTTGCTGACCAAAGCTGGCTACGGGATCGAACGTTTGGCCGCCGGCCGGGGCTATCGCGGACTACTCAAGGGCATTGACGATGTCGAGGTGGCTTTCCTTTCGGCCTCGGAGATCGCCTTGAACCTCCGGGATGGCAAGCTTGATTTGGGAATTACCGGTGAAGATTTGCTGCGCGAGACGATTGCCCCCGATGATCCGTCGACGGAAGTTCTGGCCCGCCTCGGCTTTGGTCCGGCCAACGTCGTGGTTGCAGTCCCCGAATGCTGGCTTGACGTGGCGGCCATGGCCGATCTCGACGAGGTGGCCGAAAGTTTTTACGAGCGCCACGGGCGGAGACTGCGGGTCGCCACCAAATATTCCAATTTGACGCGCCGGTTCTTCGCGGAAAAGGGTGTGACCGGCTACCGCATCGTCGAAAGCCTGGGCGCCACGGAAGGCGCTCCCGCCGCCGGCATTGCCGAGGTGATCGTCGACATCACCACCACGGGGGCAACGCTCGCCGCCAATCACCTGAAAGTTCTCGACGACGGCGTGATCCTGCATTCAACCGCGGTTCTCGCCTGCCGGGCGGCCTGCCGGGCCGATCCGCGCGTTGAGCGATTGGCGGCCGGCCTTGAAATTGACGCGGGCGCTGAATAGCGGTCATATCCGGGACTTGATCGAACAAGGAGTTTTGAATGTTGATCGGACGGTTTTCTGCCGCGGCATTGGCCGCAATCCTCACCCTGCCGGGAAGCGCCATCGCCGCCGATTGCGGCAACTCGGCCAAGGGTTTCGACGGTTTCCTCCAATCCGTGCGTGCCGAAGCGGAAAGCATCGGCATCCCTGAGCGTGGCATCGCGGCGCTGCAAGGCGTCAAATATGACCCAGCCATCGTCAAGAAAGACCGCGCCCAAAGCGTCTTTTCCCAAAGTTTTCTCCAGTTCCAGCAGCGCATGGTTTCCGATTACCGGATCAAGCAGGGTGCCGCTCTCAACCGCAAGCATCGGAACATTTTCGAAAGTGTTGAAGAGCAATACGGCGTTCCGGGTCCCGTGCTCATCGCCTATTGGGCGCTGGAGACGGATTTCGGCGGCAATATCGGTGACCTGCCGATCGTCCAGTCCTTGGCGACACTATCCTGGGATTGCCGCAGGCCGGAAAAATTCCGGCCGCAGCTTCTGGCGGCGCTCAATCTCATCGGCAAGGGCGATCTCTCGGTTGAGGAAGCGCGCGGCGCCTGGGCCGGTGAAGTCGGCTTGATGCAATTCGGGCCAAAAGAATACGATGAGACCGCCGTCGACTTTGACGGCGATGGCCGCCGCAACCTGCGCACCAGTATTGCCGATGCCATGGCATCCTCGGCCGCACTTCTGGTCGAGCACGGCTGGCAGGCCAACCAGCCCTGGCTGCAGGAAGTGCGCGTGCCCAGCGATATGCCCTGGGAACAGGCCGATATCGCCATTCAGCATCCCCGCTCCCAATGGGTGGAATGGGGCGTTAAGGGCAAGGGGCTCAAGGCCGACAATTTTCCGGCTTCGCTGCTGCTGCCCATGGGAAGAAACGGCCCGGCATTCCTGGCTTACGAGAATTTCACCACGGCCCAGTTGAAGTGGAATGAGTCGCTGGTTTATTCCACGGCCGCCGCCTATCTCGCCACGCGCATTGCCGGAGCGCCAAATCTCAGCCGGGGAAATGGCAATGTGACGCCCCTCACTTATCAGGAGATCATGCAGCTGCAAGAATTGCTTGCGGCCCGCGGCTACGATGTGGGTGAGATCGACGGCAAGCTCGGCAAGGGAACCCGTGCCGCCGTCAAGGATGTGCAGATCAAGCTGGGCCTCCCCGCCGATTCCTATCCGGACGCGGATTTCCTCGACACGTTGCGGAGAAGCTAGCTGGGTTTTCCTCTCCCATAGGGAGAGGAAGGGGCCCAAGCGAAGCTTGGGAAGGTGAGGGGTTACGGTGTGAGACGATGAATACCGTAACCCCTCATCCTCCC
>JACMJT010000196.1 GCA_014380505.1 Hyphomicrobiales bacterium
AACGTCCGCGCCAACAAGCAGGCGCGCGAC
Source organism: Hyphomicrobiales bacterium (assembly GCA_014380505.1). Next base: position 31 of record JACMJT010000196.1, read on the forward strand.
CTCGCCCAGCGCGACCACATCGACATCCGTTACTACTCGGTCATCTACAACGTGCTGGACGACCTGAAGGCGATGCTGTCCGGCATGCTGGCGCCGACGCTGCGCGAGCAGTTCCTCGGCAATGCGGAGATCCGCGAGGTCTTCAACATCACCAAGGTCGGCAAGGTCGCGGGCTGCCAGGTCACCGACGGCGTCGTTCAGCGCGGCGCCAAGGTCCGTCTCATCCGCGACAATGTGGTGATCCACGAAGGTACCCTCTCGACGCTCAAGCGCTTCAAGGACGAAGTCAAGGAAGTCCAGGCCGGCCAGGAATGCGGCATGGCCTTCGAAGGCTATCAGGACATGCGCGCCGGCGACGTGATCGAGTGCTTCCGGGTGGAGCGGATCGAGCGGAAACTGGCTTGAGGGTTAGACGCAAGTAGGACTGCATGAAGGATGTCACCAGTGAGGGAAGCGTTTCGCTGGAATTTACTCTCCACTATGATGATGTTTATGCCATGTCGCAGCGAGCGAGGTCTGGTTTACTAGGCCTGCGGTATGTCTATGTTTGGCCGGCGATGATCGCAGTGTGGTTGATCTTTTTTAATGGTTTTTATTTTTGGTTTCGGACTGACCCGTTCACTTTGATTGATGCCATTCTTATCGCTATCGTCCTTTTGGCTGGTGTCGCAGTTTTTCTCTCGGACAAATTTCTCCGGAGGCTCAGAAGGTGGGGCTCTGGATACAATAAACTGCCCAAAAAGCTGCAGATGGCTCTAGATAAGGAAGGAATATTATTACGCGCACCGGAAGCGTCTTCTCAAATTTTTTGGAGCGGTTTTGAAAGAGCAGAAGAGACAAAGGATCATTTCTTTTTGTATACGACACGCCTCTGTGGGCTGATTATTCCAAAACGGTCATTAGCAAGCGAAGAGTCCTGCGAGGCTGTGCGCCGCATTATTACAGACTCTATTCCCGATTCTCGCATGTGTAGGGGCTGAGGGTGGTCAATTCCGGAAAAACGAATGCCGGCCCGACGCAGCGCCAACTTCGCGCCGGTGAACTCATTCGCCATGCGTTAGCGGAAATTTTCCTGCGCGGCGAAACCGGCGATCCGGAGCTTGAACGTCTCGATCCCAGCGTCGTCGAGGTACAGATGTCGCCGGACCTCAAGATCGCCACCGCCTATGTGCGCTCGCTTGTCGCAGGCAAGGAGCAAGTGCTACTCGAAGCGCTCAACCGCAATCGCAAATACATTCGAGGCCTCGTGGCGCCCAAGGTCGAGATGAAATTCATGCCCGAGATTAGGTTTCGCATCGATACGGCGCTGGATTATGCCGGCAAAATCGACGAATTGCTGAGAAGCCCCGCCGTGGCGCGTGATCTCGATCCCAAAAAATGAAAAAGCGCGGAATTCCCGTGCATGGCTGGGTGGCGCTGGACAAGCCGCTCGGCATGACATCGACGCAAGCTGTGGCGAAGGTACGCTGGCTCTTCAATGCCGAGAAGGCGGGGCATGGCGGAACGCTTGATCCGCTGGCGTCGGGTCTGTTGCCTATAGCATTGGGCGAAGCGACCAAGACCGTGCAATGGGCTATGGATGGGCGGAAAGTTTATCGGTTTACCGCTGCTTGGGGCGAGGAGCGCAACACCGGCGACCTTGAAGGCGAGATTTCGGCCACATCGGCAGCGAGGCCAAGCCGCAACGATATCGAGACGGTCCTCAGTCAATTCGAGGGCGATATTTTGCAGGCGCCGCCAGCGTTTTCGGCGATCAAGGTGGGTGGCGAACGGGCCTATGATCTGGCCCGGGCGGGCGAGGCCGTCGAGCTCCCGGCGCGTCCCGTCACCGTCGAAAAACTCAGCCTTATCAATATGACGGACGAAGATCACGCCAGCTTTGAGGCCACATGCGGCAAAGGCACCTATATCCGGTCATTGGCGCAGGATATGGGGCGGGCGCTGGGCTGCCTGGGCCATGTTTCCATGCTGCGGCGCATTGCCGTGGGGCCCCTCACCGAGGCCCAGATGATTCCGCTGGAAAAGCTCGAAGAACTGCGCCATAAGGCCCCCGGCGATAATGCCATGAACGGGGCTCTCCGCCCGATCGAGACCATGCTGGACGGCATCCCGGCATTGGCCGTCGACGAGCGGCAAGCCCAGCGCCTGAAGCAGGGACAGAGTGTCCTGCTCAGAGGTGCGAACGCTCCCGTAGCCCACGATGCGGTTCTGGTGACTTGGGGTTCAAAACCTCTCGGCATCTGCAGCATAGAGCAGGGATCGCTCAAGCCGAAGCGCCTGTTTAACTTGTAATTGGTTGGAGATGGCCGAATGACCATGACTGCGGAGCGCAAGGTTGCGCTCGTGAAGGAATATGCGACGAAGGCCGGTGACACGGGTTCGCCCGAAGTCCAGGTGGCGATCCTGACGGAACGCATCAACTACCTCACCGATCACTTCAAGACCCACAAGAAGGACAACCACTCACGGCGCGGGCTGCTCACCATGGTGAGCAAGCGCCGCTCGCTCCTCGATTATCTGAAATCGAAGGACGAAGGCCGTTATCAGGCGTTGATCAAGCGTCTCGACATCCGCCGCTAGCGCGCCGGATCACAAGAACACGGGCGGATCACCAATGACCGCCCGCCATCCCCAAAACCATGCGGTCCGGCAATAGGGCAGGACCGAGGAAGCCCAAGAGGGGATGCCGTCCACCAGCCGGTGGCGGCGAAGGGCAACAAGGACAAGAACATGTTTAATATCGACGTTGAAGAACTCGACTGGGGCGGCAAGCGCCTCCGACTCGAAACCGGGCGCATGGCCCGTCAGGCCGATGGCGCCGTGCTGGTGACCTATGGCGAAACCACAGTGCTGGCGACCGCGGTCGCGGCGCGCTCGGAGAAGCCGGGGATCGATTTCTTCCCGCTCACTGTCAACTATCAGGAAAAAACCTTCGCGGCCGGCAAAATTCCCGGCGGCTATTTCAAGCGCGAGGGGCGCCCCACGGAAAAGGAAACGCTGGTGTCGCGGTTGATCGACCGCCCCATCCGCCCGCTGTTCCCGGCGGGATTCCGCAACGAGACGCAGGTCATTACCACGGTGCTGTCCTACGATCTGGAGAATGACAGCGACATCGTGGCACTTGTTGGCGCCTCGGCGGCTCTCACGCTGTCTGGCATTCCCTTCATGGGTCCGGTCGGCGGCGCACGTGTCGGCGTTATCGACGGCGAATACGTGCTGAACCCGACCCAGGACCAGATGAAGACCTCGGACCTCGATCTGGTGGTCGCGGGCACCCAGGACGCGGTGCTGATGGTCGAGTCGGAAGCCAAGGAACTCTCGGAAGAGATGATGCTGGGTGCTGTCATGTTCGGCCATGCCGGTTTCCAGCCGGTGATCGACGCGATCATCCGCCTGGCCGAGCGCTCGTCGCGCAGCCCACGGGATTTCACGGCGCCTGACGAGGAGGCGCTTTACACTCAAGTGCAAAAGCTGGCGGAGAATGAAGTCCGCGCCGCCTATGCGGTCATCAAGAAGGAAGACCGCGTCGAATCCATCGCCAAAGCCAAGGACAAGGTGTTGGCGGCGCTCATCGTTGAAGGCAAGGAAAACGCGCCTTCGCCGCAGAAGGTGGCCGATTCCTTTAAACATCTCGAGAAGGATGTGGTGCGCAACTCGATTCTCGATACGGGCCTCCGGATCGACGGGCGCGACACGAAGACGGTGCGCCAGATCGTGGCGGAAG
>JACMJT010000197.1 GCA_014380505.1 Hyphomicrobiales bacterium
AAGGGTAACAATGCAGGTTCAACAAATTAAGAGTGCCGCAGTCGGCCGATGGCCGGAAATTCTAAACGCCGTCGCTGGCATCGACGCCGAGCGGCTCGACGGCAAACATCATCCATGTTTCAAGTGCGGAGGAAATGACCGATTCAGATTGATTGACGCCGAGGCCGGCGCTGTCTATTGCAACCAGTGTTTCAGTACGGGGAATGGCGACGGCATCGCCGCGGTTCAATGGGCGCTGGGCTGCGCTTTCAAATCAGCATGCCAGAAGATCGCGGCGTATTTGCATTTGGATAATCCGGCAAAGATCGTAGCGGCCTATGACTACCGCGACGAAAACGGCGTGCTGCTTTTTCAGGTGTGCCGGCTTGAGCCAAAGAGCTTTCGGCAACGTAGGCCCGCTGGCGACGGCGGATGGCAGTGGTCGGTCAAGGGCGTGCGACAGGTCGTTTATCGACTGCCGGAATTAATTGCCGCTGATCTTGCGCAGCCGGTGTTCATTTGCGAGGGTGAAAAAGACTGCGACAACTTAATTAGCCGCGGATTGATCGCGACAACGAATGCCGGTGGCGCGGAAAAATGGAAGCCAGAGCATTCCGAAGCGCTGCGCGGGCGGCGAGTATGTATCGTGCCAGATAATGACGATCCTGGCCGCAGACATGCGCACCAAGTCGCTAAGTCGCTCTGCGATAGCCCAGGACTTTCGGATACCGGCGGGGCAGTGGATTACGCCGCAGTAGCCGGGGCGTGAACGGCTTCGAATTGGTTGGGTGATAGGTATCCGAGCGTCTGGTGGAGGCGCTGTGGATTGTAAAAGGTTTCGATGTAACGAAACACGCTGAGGCGTGCTTCTTCGAGGTTGGGGAAGATTTCATGGTTGGTCCACTCGTGTTTGAGGGACCAGAAGAAACGTTCCATGACAGCGTTATCGTAGCAGCAGCCGGTGCGGCTCATGGAGCACTGGATGCCGAGCGTCCGCAAGGTCTGTTGATAGGCGTCGCTGGTGTACTGGCAGCCGCGATCGCTGTGATGCAGCAGGTGCTGGCCCACCGGTCGCCGCGACTCGACCGCCTGGCGGAGCGCGGCGCTGACCAGCTCGGTTGCCAGCGAGTTGCTGAGGGCCCAGCCGACAACCTTGCGGCTGAACAGGTCCAGCACAACGGCCAGATAGACCCAGCCTTCGGCCGTCGGCAGATAGGTGATGTCGGTCACCCATTTGCGATTCGGGGCGGTAGCCGTGAAGTCTTGAGCGAGCTGGTTCGGCGCGGGCTGCTTGGCCGGATCAGCTTGCGTGGTCGTCGGCGTGAAGGCTCGCGAGATGCGGCTTTTCAGGCCCAATTCCCGCATGGCCTTGGCCACCGTGTTGCGACAGGCCGACTCCAACTCGGGCCGCTGGGCGAGCTGGCGGGCAACTTTGTAGCTGCCGTAATTACCGTACGAATCGGCATGCACCTGTTGCACCGCCTGCTGAATCTGAACATGCCGCTGGGCGCGCGGGCTCGGCGGACGATCCAGCCAGGCATAGTAGCCTGACGCGGAGACCTCCAGCACCTCGCACAGGACGGCGATGGGGAACGAGTCGCGATGCTCGCGGATCCAAGCGTATTTCACAGCGACTCCTTCGCAAAATACGCCGTGGCTTTTTTTAGGATCTCGCGCTCCAGCTCGGCTCGCCGCAATTCACGTCGCAGCCGCTTGATCTCTTCCCGCAGCTCATCCTGCGAGGCGTCCTCCCCGCAGGGCGCAGGCGGCGGAGCCAGCCGGGCATGCCACTTGCGCAGGCTCTGCTCGCCGACTCCCACAGCTTTCGCCGCGGCTGCCAACGTGTAGCCCTCGTTCACTACCAGGCGGACTGCGTCCTGCTTAAACTCTTCCGTAAACCTCCGCCGCTTCCGCGGCGCTTCCGATTTCAACTGGCTCATCCTTCGAACCTCCAGTGGGGACCATTATCTGGCTCCCGCCGGTATCCGAAAGTCCTGGGCTATCGCACGATCCGCGACGTGCTGTGGTTGATGGTGGTGGTGGGGCTGTCGATTGGCTGGTGGGTCGAAAGCCGGGAACATCAAAAGGCGCTAGTACGCTTCGAGGTTCGCGAGCAAGACCGCATTCGAAATATGCTGGCGCATGAACTTGAAAGGAAAACAGGTAAGAGCGTTACTGTCGGGTTTGACCAGAAGAGGTCCATGCCAACCATCAGCTATCAAAAGGCCGCTCCCTAGCGGGACCACTTAATCACGCACTACCCCCTTGGCCTATGGTGGACAATAGCGACGAAAAAAGCCCCGGTCGATTGACCGAGGCTTTGTCGTTTTAGAATGCTCGCGAACGCTATGCACCGTGGCGTCCCGCTTCGGCGGGCGGGTAAG
>JACMJT010000198.1 GCA_014380505.1 Hyphomicrobiales bacterium
CATGCATGATGTGGATCGCGCCATCGCCGACGGCGAGGAGACGGGTTTCGTGAAGATCCATGTCAAGGAGCGGACGGATCGGATTCTTGGCGTCACGATCGTTGCCCGTCATGCCGGGGAGATGATCAACGAGATCACCCTGGCAATGGTCGCAGGCGTCCCGCTCGGCACTTTGGCCAGCGTCATTCACGCCTATCCAACCCAGGCCGAAGCCATCAAGAAAGCGGCGGATGCCTACAACCGCACGCGTCTGACGCCTTTCATCCATTCGTTGCTGCGGCGCTGGCTGCGGTGGGAACCACCAGTTGGGAGATAACCCATGAAACTCGGCATGATAGGCTTGGGGCGCATGGGCGCCAATATGGCGCTGCGTCTGATGCGCGGCGGACATAAACTGGCGGGCTTCGATCCGAAACCTGAAGCGCGGCAGAGTCTTGAGGACAAAGGCGCTGAATCCGCGGATGCGCTGCCAGCGCTGGTCGCGAAACTGCCAGGTCCGCGCACGCTATGGCTCATGGTGCCCGCCGGAAAAATCACCGATGATACTCTCGCGAAACTTCTGCCGCTGCTGGCCGCGGGGGACACAGTCATTGACGGCGGCAATTCCAATTACAAGGATACGCTACGCCGGGCCGGGATGTTTGTCGGCAAAAAAATCAACTATATCGACTGTGGTACCAGTGGTGGTGTGTGGGGGCTATCCGAAGGTTACAGCATGATGATCGGCGGTGAGGAAGCGGCGGTCGAACGGCTTCGGCCAATCTTCGAAACCTTGGCGCCCGCCAAGGATCGGGGCTGGGGCCGCGTCGGCCCCGTGGGGTCCGGCCACTTCGCGAAGATGGTTCACAACGGCATCGAATATGGAATGATGCAAGCCTACGCCGAAGGCTTCTCGATCCTGCGGCACAAGAGCGAGTTCGATTTCGATCTGCATAGGGTCGCCGAAATCTGGCGCTCCGGCAGTGTGGTCCGCTCCTGGCTTCTCGATATCACCTCGGAGGCGCTGAAGACAAATCCCGCGATGACCGGAATTGCTCCTTACGTGGAGGATTCCGGTGAAGGGCGCTGGACTGTGGCCGAGGCGATCGATCTGGACATTTCAGCGCCTGTCATTACGCTTTCCCTGCTTGAGCGCCTGCGTTCACGCGATCGGGACTCATACTCCGACAAGCTGCTGGCGGCCATGCGCAACCAGTTCGGTGGGCACGCGATCAAGAAGCAGTGAACCTCAGCGGACGCTCGCCAGCGCAGCACTCTTGTCGGCAATGCGCTGCATCAGCTGTTTCCAGGATTTGACGAAGGAGTGCGCGCCTTCCCGTTGTAGCTCAACGGCCAACCCGTCGATGTCGATGCCGGCCTGCGCAAAACGCGCAAGCATTGCCTCGGCATCGCCGCCGTCCATGGCCATGGGGCCTTTGAGCGATCCATGTTCGGCGAAAGCCCGCAGGGTCTTCTCCGGCATGGTGTCGATGGTATCCGGCGCGGCCAGCGCTTCCACATAGAGCGTGGGGGACACATCGGGATCCTTCGTGCCGGTGCTGGCCCAGAGCAGGCGCTGCGGACGGGCGCCCGCACCGGCGAGCTTGCGCCAGCGGGGCGAAGCAAGAAGATCGCGATAGGCGCGATAGGTCTGCCCGCCGATTGCAATGCCGAGTTTGTTGCGGAGGTCACCGGGCACCTTGTCCTTGACCGCCGCATCCCAGCGGCTGACGAACAGTGAAGCGACGGAACCGACGCGGGGATCGAGTCCGGCTTGGATGCGGCGCTCGATGCCGCGCAGATAGGCGTGGGCGGCAGCAAGGTATTGCTCGCGCGAGAACAGCAGGGTGACGTTGATCGGCACGCCGGCGAAGATCGAAGCCTCGATCGCCGGAATGCCTTCGGGCGTTCCTGGAATCTTCACGAACAGATTTGGCCGGCCCGCCTGCTGGTGGATCTGCCGGGCAGCCTTGATGCTGCCTTCGGTGTCATTGGCCAGCAAAGGCGAGACTTCCATGGAAACCCAGCCATCGATCTGGTCTGAGGCATCGAACTCCGGGCGGAACAAATCGGCGGCACGGCGGAGATCTTCGAGCGCCAATTCAAGGAAAAGCGCTTCGCCGGATTTTCCAGTCTCGGTCTTCTCGTGAATCCCGGCGTCATAGGCTTTACCACCGCCGATCGCCCCATCGAAGATGGTGGGATTTGAGGTGAGGCCGGTGATCGAGAATTCCTCGATGTAGCGGCGCAGCTTGCCGTCATCGAGCAGTTCCCGGGTGATGTTATCGAGCCAGAGGCTTTGGCCCAGATCGTGCAATTGCTGGGTTGGTTTCATGTGTGTTCCTGGAGTGCGGCTTTTGCCATCTGTTCGCGGTCCTTGTGGTCAGCGCCAGTGGCTGTGAGGGCATGAAAATCAGTGAGCGCAAGATCACACAGATCGCCAATACGTTCGACGGTCACATCGGGTGCGGGATCAATCACTATGTGTTCGGACTCGGCGGCGTAATGACCCTGACGTACGAAGACCGTGGTCAACCGCTCGGCCAGCACCCGTTTCATTGCGGCAAGCAGTTGCGGCTTGTCGTCGATCATCACATAATGCCTGGCCGGAAAACGCTGCTGCACGGCGTCGAGCATGCGTTCCTTGTGCAAGTAGACCAGCACCCGTCCGTCGACTGCCCCCCACACGCCGGAGCGCTGGATCTTGCGCGGCTGGAATATGATATCTCCATCTGAAAGTATCACCGTGGTGCCCATCAGGCTCAGGTGGCCGATCGCGTCGAGTGCTCGTGGATACAGCCGCGCGTTGAAAGGATAGTCCAGCAGGAAGGCCTGCATCTGAAGCAGCGCCGGGACGTTATCGTTGCCGGCACGGAACATCTGCAGCGCGCCCAGATAATCGACATAGCCGAGGTTGTCGCGCAGTTCACCATAGACCGCCCAGTATCGCTCACGCTCCGCCTTGCCGAAGTCACGATCGAGCCGTGCTGTCAGGTCGGCGGCGAAACGATCATTGTCGAGCAGGGTGTTGTCGACATCGAGCAGAAACACAACTGGAGCGGGCGTCAGCACGGCAGCGTCTCCTCAGGCTTCGGATCGTGCCAGCCCTCGTCGCTGACCACGATGCCGGCGGCAGCCGGCGGCCCCCAGCTTCCGGGCACGTACTCGTGCACCGGTTCGGCGCTTCCGAGTGCCGGGTCGACGACGGCCCACGCGGCCTCCACGCCTTCATCGCTGGTGAATAGCGCCGCGTCGCCGCGGATCGCATCGCCAAGCAGGCGCTGGTAGGGCAATTCCTCGGACGGCGGCTGATGGCGCACCACCAACTCCACCGCCTTGCCGCGCATCGCCTCGCCTGGTTGCTTGACGCGCGCACCCGCCGAGATGACCACCTCTGGGCTGAGGCGGAAACGGAAATAGTTTGATTCCGCCGGGGTGATCCTGTCGAACACCGCCATCGGGGGGCACTTCAGGTCCACCATGACTTCGGTAGAGGCAATCGGCATATGCTTGCCGGCACGGATGTAGAAGGGCACGCCAGCCCAGCGCCAGGTGTCGATTTGCAGGCGTAGCGCGGCGAAGGTCTCGACCTGGGAATCTGGCGCGACACCTTTCTCATCGCGGTAGCCGCGGAACTGGCCGCGCACCACCTGCTTCGGATCCAGCGGACGCATCGCCCGGAACAGCCGCAACTTCTCGGCGCGCATAGAGGCGGCGTCATGCCCGGCCGGCGCGTCCATGGCCAGCAGAGCGATCACCTGCAACAGATGGTTCTGCACCACGTCGCGGATCGCGCCCGCTTCTTCATAGAAGCTGCCGCGGCCCTGCACTCCGAAGTTCTCCGCCATGGTGATCTGAACGCTATCGACGTAGGTGCGGTTCCAGACCGGCTCGAGAAAGGTGTTGGCGAAGCGGAAATACAGGAGGTTTTGCACCGCCTCCTTGCCGAGGTAATGATCGATGCGGAAGATAGCACTCTCGGGAAAGAATTCGTGCAGGGTGCGGTTCAACGCCCGGGCCGAGTCCAGATCGCGCGCGAACGGCTTTTCGATGATGATCCGGGCATCCTTGGCGCAGCCCGCTTTTGCCAGCTCCTGCACCACCGTGGCGAACAGGCTCGGTGGAATCGCCATGTAGTGTAAGGGCCGGGTGGCGCCACCCATGGCCTGTTTCAGGCGGCTGTAGCTTGCCGGGTCGTTGTAGTCGCCGTGGACCAATTGCAGCCGCTCGGAGAGCTTCTTGAACGCTTGGGCGTCGATACCGCCATGCTTTTCCAAGCTATCGCGAGCGCGCTGGCGAAACTGGTCCAATGTCCAGCCCTCGCGCGCGATGCCAATGATCGGCATGTCCAGTTCGCCGGCGCGGATCATTGCTTGCAACGCCGGGAAGATCTTCTTGTGGGCCAGATCGCCGGTCGCGCCGAAGAACACAAAGATATCGGAACGGTCTGTCGCCATCGTGGGTTGTCCGTTATTCGGCCCTGTTGGTCTTATACCCGCTCCGAAACTATTTTTGGATCGCCTGGGGCCAGCCACCGTAGGTGTAGACTAAGCGGAAATGAGGGTAAAGCACTGAAGAGATAGCGGGAAGCAGTCGTGGCGATCATAGGCCGGAAAGGATTTTTGAAATGACTCCATCCAACGAAAATGCAAACAAGTGGCCGGAACTTTCCTATGCTCGGGACCGCGAAACCTTTGAAACGCTGCACCTGTGGTCCCAGATCGTGGGCAAAGTACGCTTGGCGCTGACGCCTTGGCTGAACCACAGTTGGCACGTCCCGTTATATTTGGGCGCGAGAGGCCTCACGACCTCGTTGATCCCCCATTCAGTCGCGGGATTCGATTTGGAATTCGATTTTATAAGTGGCACGCTGGCACTGAGGACAAGCGCTGGTGCAACCGATTCCCTTGCGCTCCAATCGGGCTCTATCGCCTCTTTCCACGCGGACCTTCTCAAGATGCTCGATACAAATGGTGTTGCGGTAAAAATCCATGGAGCTCCGAATGAAATTCCAGATGCCGTTCCCTTTGCCGAAGATGTAGCCCTTCGCCGATACGATCCGGACGCGGCTCGCCGTTTGTGGCAGGCGTTGCTCAGTATCGACGCAGTTTTCAAACGCTTCCGAACTGGGTTTCTTGGCAAGAGCAGCCCGGTCCACTTTTTTTGGGGAAGCTTCGATCTGGCCATGGCGTTTTTTTCCGGCCGGCCTGCCCCGGAGCACCCCGGAGGTTCTCCATATCTTCCGGACGACGTTACCCGCGATGCTTACTCGCATGAGATGTTCGACGCAGGCTTCTGGCCCGGGAGCCCCGATATGCCAAACCCATCTTTCTTCTCCTACGCTTATCCAGAACCTCCAGGTTTCCGTGACGGGCGAAAGCTTCCCGATGGCGCGCGTTTCGATAAGGAATTGGAGGAATATGTCTTTCCCTATGATCTCGTGCGCACTGCGCCCGACCCGGAACAGCTGCTGCTCAAATTTCTCCAGACGACCTATGATTTGGCTGCCGACACGGGACATTGGGATCGCGCTGCGCTTGACAGCGAACTCGGCAAACCCGGAGTCGTGCGGAGGTGATCAGGCTGGCCGCGCGGCTCCGCCTTGGGTAGATACAAACGCGCGGCAAGGGCAGGAACGTCTCCTGAAGTTCCGGGATGACAACAAGATGAGAGAACAGAATGTCGAATCAAGTCGCCTGGCATGAACTGTCGAAGCTTTCGCAAGCCGAGCGCCAATCCCTGTTGTCGCGGACCGAGGGCGATCTTGGCTATTTTCTCGAGCGCGTGGCGCCAATCATCGAAGCCGTGCGGGTGGAGGGCGACGTTGCCCTTGCCCGATTTGCGCGCGAATTCGACAAAGCCAAGATTGAGCCAGACGAGATCGCGGTGACCGAGGCGGAGTTTGCGGAAGCATTCGATAAGATTGCGCCCGAAATGATCGGGACACTGGAATATTCCGCCGACAATATAAGGCGATTCCACGAAGCCCAGCGCCCCGGTGAGATGTGGATGAAAGAGATCAGGCCGGGCGTTCTCGTTGGCGAGCGGTTTACGCCTGTGGATAGTGTCGCTTTGTATTCTCCCCGCGGCAAAGGATCTTTTCCGTCGATGACGCTGATGACGGCCATTCCTGCGGTTGTCGCCGGCGTTCCGCTGCCGATCATCCTCACGCCGCCGGGTCCGGACGGAAAAGTGGACGCAGCAACCCTCGTTGCCGCCAGACTTTCCGGTGTAAAACGGGTCTATAAGGCAGGCGGCGGACAGGCGGTGGCCGCAGCGGCGTTTGGCACCCAGTCCATTCCCCGATGCTGCAAGATCGAGGGGCCGGGAAGTCCCTGGTTCATCGCCGCGAAGCGTCTTCTGCAAGGGACGATTTCATCCCGCCTGCCGGCGGGCCCAAGCGAAAGCATGGTTCTGGCTGACGAGTCGGCCGACCCCAATATGATGGCGCTCGATTTGCTGATCGAAGCGGAGCACGGTTCCGACAGCTCTGCCTTTCTTGTAACTTGGTCCCGGAGTTTAGCCGAAAAAGCCAGCGCGGCGATTCCGGGCTATTGGTCCCGTATGGGCACCCAACGCATCGAATACTCGGCAGCCGTGCTTGGCGGCAAGAAGGGCGGCATCGTGCTGGCAGATTCGCCGCAGCAAGCTTACGAGTTCATCAACGACTACGCACCCGAACACCTTCAGATATTATCAAAATCGCCGTTCGAACACCTTTCCCACATCCGCAATGCCGGCGAAATCCTCCTTGGTGAATATACGCCGAGTTCCATCGCAAACTATATGATGGGGCCGAATGCGGTGCTTCCGACGTCGGGAGCAGCCCGCGCCCATTCGCCCTTGGGCGTTCACGACTTTCTCAAGAGCTCATCCATCGGGTACATCACCGCCAAGGGCTATGCCGAGATGGCGCCACATACGCATCGCTTCGCGACATACGAAGGGTTCGACGCGCATGCCAACGCGGTTTCGCCGCTTCGTCCGCTCGTGGAGAACCCTTGAGGCCAATGGAGGCACATTCCAGTTTGTTTCCAATCAGGCATCAGCCGCATCCATTTCTTTATAAGATTGCGATAAAACATTGAATCAAAGAAGAAAAATATTCTCCGTCGCACCCATGATGGATTGGACGGACCGGCATTGCCGGTCCTTCCATCGCCGGCTCACGCGTCACGCGCTTCTCTATACCGAAATGATAACGGCGCAGGCGGTGCGTCATGGCAGCCGCAGCGGGCTATTGGGATTCGATCCTAGCGAGCAGCCCTTGGCCCTCCAGCTTGGCGGCAGTGAACCAAAGCTGCTGGCCGAAGCGGCGCGCATCGGAGAGGACTTCGGCTATTGCGAACTCAATCTCAACGTGGGTTGCCCGTCCGATCGCGTGCAGGAAGGCCGCTTCGGCGCCTGTCTGATGGCCGAGCCCAAGCTGGTGCGCGACTGTGTCGGCGCCATGGCGGCGGCGTCACGTCTGCCTGTCACCGTCAAGTGCCGCATCGGCATCGATGATCAGGACGACGAGGCGGGCCTCGAAGCCTTCGTCACCACCGTTGCCCAATCGGGCTGTGCCACCTTCATCGTTCATGCCCGCAAGGCTTGGCTCAAGGGATTATCGCCCAAGGAGAACCGCGAGGTTCCGCCACTTAACTATGCCCGTGTCCATGCCCTGAAGCGGCAGCATCCGGAACTCACCATCATCATCAATGGAGGACTCACCGGCCTTGATGAGGCCGAATCCCAATTGCAGCACGTCGATGGCGTGATGCTCGGCCGGGCGGCCTATCAGAATCCGTGGCTGCTGCATGATGTGGACCGGCGCTTTTTTGGAGAAGGCGAATCCGTTGAAGGCCCTGATATCATCGTCGAGCGGATGAAGCCCTATATCGCCGAGCAGTTGGCGAGGGGCGTCTGGCTCCAGCGCATCACCCGCCACATGCTGGGCTTGTTCCACGGCCTTCCCGGCGGCAGGCATTGGCGCCGCGTCCTGTCGCAAGAGGCAATTGGCCCTGGCGCCGGCCTTGAAGTGATCGACAGTGCGCTTGACGAAGTGCTGCGCCGCGCGCCATCATCCCTGGTGGCGGCGGAATAGGAGCTTGCGACTTCCAGCACGGGATGTGCTAGATATCTCGCACTGCTTTGGGGGCTGGACTCATGACCGCGTGCCGAATCCTCATTATGCTTGCTGCCATTCACCTGGCCATCTCCGGTCAGGCCCTCGCCCAGAGCCCGCCTACCAACCAGCCCGATTGCGGCGCCTCATCTCCCAATCTTTACAGCAGTGGCCTGGAATCGGCCTGCAAGAGAGCGCTCATCGGGCGCCAGCTCCTCATTCACAATGCCGATGCACTGGCAAGGGTTGTGGCCGCCAGCTTCCACATCGGCCCGTCCTTGATCGAACCTACGGGCCTTGAGAACATCTCCGCGGAAGAGGCTGCGGCTCGGCTCGCCGGCGGCTCATCGTTCCTGATTTCGCCCGCCGCCGATGTGGCGGCGGTGGCGGCAACGCCCAAGTGGAATGCCTGGATTGATGGCAAATATACCTGGAACGACAATTCGCCGGAGAATTTCGATCTCGACGGCCCCCTGTGGAATGGCCTCGCCGGTTTCGATTACAAGCTCACCGACAAGATCACGCTGGGCCTTATAGGATCCTATGAATCTTCCGATCTCGATGGCATTGGCACCGATCTTAAATCGGAAGGCTGGGGCGTTGGCCCCTATATCGGCATCGTTCTCACAAACAACATTGTCTTCTCCGCCAATGCGCTGGGCTCGCTTGTGGATACGCGCCAGACTGGGCTGCATTTTGACTCCGAGCGCATCCAGGCCGCGGCTGCATTGAATGGTTACTGGTACCATGGCACATGGCGCTTTACGCCCGGCCTCAGCGTCTCATGGTCCCAGGAGTGGATGGAGGAAACCTCGAACGCCGCTCCCGACCAGGACATCGAAACAGCGTTGCTGACGCCGAGCGTCCAGATCGGCGACACGCTTCGTCTGTCGGAAACAGCAACCGTCGAACCCTGGGCTGGCACGGCGTTCGATTGGACTTTCGTCAACCGGATCGAGCAAGCCGGTTCGCCAACGATTGACGATCCTAACGTCGATCTGCGGGTTCAGGCCGGTTTGAATTTCGGTTTTGGCAGCAACATGCAGCTTTCGCTCACCGGCGAAGCCGGCGGCCTTCTCCTCGAGAAGGTCGACACCTATTCCGGCGAAGCCAACCTGGCGGTTCAGTTCTAGAGTAGTTCCGCTTTAAAGTGGTCTGCCGCCATGGTTCCCCAGTGGTCCATCTGCGCGTCTTGGCATCGAATAGAATGCGGGCGAAATCCAGATAGCCGGAGTGCCTCATGATTGATGGCAGCACGCTGATCAAAACAACCTGCCCACGCGATTGTTACGACGCCTGCGGCATTTCAGTCCGTGTGCATCAGGGCGCCATCCAGAAAGTCACGGGCGACAAGGACCACCACGTGAGCCTCGGCAAACTGTGCGGAAAATGTGCTGTCGCCTACAATGGCGTGTTTCGCGATCCGGCCCAGCGTCTTATGACTCCCCTTCGCCGCATTGGGAAAAAGGGAACAGCAAGTTTCGAGCCCGTCTCCTGGGACGTGGCGCTGGCGGAAATAGCAGGGCGCCTGAATGACATACTCGCTCGTAATGCTGCGCAGACCATTTACCACACCCACTACACCGGCACCCTTTCGATGATCGCCGGTTCGTTTCCCACCCGGTTTTTCAATCGCCTCGGTGCCACGGAAGTCGATCCTGATACCGTCTGCAACAAGGCCGGCCATGTCGTATTGGCCGATATGTTCGGGACGTCCCTGTCGGGCTTCGATCCCGATCAGTTGGCGAGCGCGCAATGCCTGATGATTTGGGGCGCCAATCCTTCCCACAGCGCGCCACACATGCATTCAGGGTGGATCAGATCAGCGGACACGCGCCTGATCGTCATCGATCCCATCGCCCACGAGACGGCGCGGGCGGCGGACATTCATCTTCAGCTAAGGCCCGGCAGCGATGCGGCGCTGGCTTTCGGAATGTTGCATGTAATCAAGAGGGTAGGCCTGATAGATGATGTTTTTATTGAACAGCATGTCCATGGCTTTGATGACGTGCAAGCGGAGATCGATGCTGCCACGCCGGAACGCACGTCTGCGCTGACCGGCGTTCCTCCCGCATTGATCAAACAGGCGGCACTTGCCTTTGCCGAGGGCCCTTCGCTGTTGTGGCTTGGTCAGGGCGTCCAGCGCCAGCCGCGCGGCGGCAACGCATTTCGCGCCATACCCTTGCTCAGCATCGCCACCGGGCAGATCGGCAAGCCCGGAATGGGTTTTTGTTACATGAACGGTGCCGAAACCCGCGGCGTCGATACGGGTTTTCTGTCGGGTAATGACTTGAGATCGGACGGAGGCGCCTCCGTCAGCCACATGGATCTCGCGGACCATCTCAACGCACCCGGCAAGATGCAGGCGCTCTTCACCTGGAACAACAATATCGTTGCCTCCAGCCCGGGTTCTAAAGCAATCCGCCACGGTCTCGAACGCGAAGATCTGTTCACGGTGGTGACGGATCTGTTCATGACCGATACCGCCGCCTATGCGGACTACGTTTTGCCCGCCGCCAGTTTTCTCGAATTCGACGATATCGTCTTCCCCTATTTCCACGACACGGTGTCGGCCCAGGCCAAGGCCGTGGAGCCCTTGGGGCAATCGCTTCCCAATCAGGAGATATTCCGGCGTCTGGCCGAAGCCATGGGCTTCAAAGAGCCCGAACTCTACGAGAGTGACGCATCGATGATTGCGCGGTTGCTCCGGCAAACATCGTTTAAAGGAAATTTCGACGATCTCAAAGCAGTCGGCACCGCCCGTCTTTATAAGATTCCCAGAGTGCAATTCGAAGAGCTTCGCTTCAATACGCCTTCGGGCCGCATCGAAGTCAGAAGCGAAAGACTTGCAAGACAGGGCTATCCGCCGGTTCCCGTAGCACATGCGGACAAGGCTCCGTTAGGTGATCGCTTGCGTCTGCTGTCCCCGGCTTCGGAATGGTTGATGAACTCGAGCTACGGCAATGACGAAAGAATCCGTGTGCGGCTTGGCAGCCCGAAAGTGCGGCTTAACAGGCGCGACGCTGAACGGCGGCACCTTGCTCAAGGTGAATCCGTGTCGCTCAGGACCGAAGCGGGCTCCATCGAGCTCGCCGTCGAGATATCGGCCGATGTCCCCGAGGGCGTTGCATTGGCGCACAAGGGACGCTGGCCTTGCCATTCCGGCGGCTCCGTCAACATCAATGTCCTGAATCCCGGCCTGCGGACCGACATTGCCGACAGCTCGGCTGTTCACGGGATCGAGGTTGAACTGATCAAATTGTAAAGTGCCGTGGCCTCATGGGCGCAGCGCCGCCTCGAGTCGGCCGCGCCGCCCACCGCGACGCCGTTTGCGAAGCGTGAGGGTCGCGACGCGCTCAGGCAAGCCAGCCATGATGTCCTGCCGCTGCTTGACGTCGAAGCTGAGCCAACTGCCGATTTCCATGCGCGTGCGCCCGCAGCCGATGCAGAAACCTGTTTCCGGATCGACGACGCAGACCCTGATGCAGGGCGTTTCGATCGCAGGAAGCGAAGGGGCATTCATAGGCATGAGTCTAACCCCGGAGCTTGAGCGAGAAGTGGCGGAAACGCCGTCTGAAAGATCAAAAGCGTCTTAGGCATTCCCGATTGCCTCGATGACCGGGCAGTTAGGAGTCTTGCCGCCGGTGCATTGCGCGGCGGTCGCTGAAAGCAATCGTTCGAGCCGCTTGAGGTCGCGAATCTTGCGCCGGATCGCCATCAGGTGGTTTTCCGCCAGCGCCTTTACTTCGCCGCACGACGCCAGTTCCCCATCTGACAGCGACAGGAGTGCCCGTACCTCGTTCTGTGAAAAGCCCATCTCCCGCGCCCGGCGAATGAAGTTTAACCGGGCGAGGTGTCCGGCAGAAAAAACCCGATGCCCGCCAGCGCTCCGCTCGGACCGTGCCAGCAGCCCGATGCGCTCGAAATAGCGGATCGTCTCCAGATGGACACCCGATACGGCAGCCAGTCCACCGATGGTGAAAACCCGTCCTGGTGAGTGAGTAACGGTTCGCTTCATTCTGGCTCTTGTACCCGTAGTTACTACAGGACGTATACTATCATCGCCAATGAGAGTGGTGCAAACCAAATGACAACCCCGGTTTCGACGATTACCTGTCCCTCATGCGGTCATCGGAAAACCGAAACGATGCCGACGGACGCATGCCAGTATTTCTACGACTGCGAAGGTTGCAAAACCGTGCTTAAGCCGAAGTCCGGCGACTGTTGCGTGTTCTGTTCCTACGGCGACGTCCCTTGCCCGCCTATTCAGGCTGAACAACTGGGCAGTGGGGAAGCGTCCTGTTGCACGAGCGCAAAACTGGAACGAGCCGAGGCGGACAAGGATTGGATAGGCAACGGGTGGACCTTCGCGGCGGCATGGGGCCTCCCAATTGGATTAATCCTTTTGGGATTACTCGCGGGTCCGGCGGTTCGAACCGTCGTGTGGACGATTGCTCTCGTTTGGATGGGAGCGGCTTGCATTCTCAATGCGCGGCGCTGTGGGCGAACCCATTGCCGATTCACCGGGCCTTACTATCTGGCAATGATCCCTCTAGTGCTCCTCCTGGGGTCGGGTGTAATAACTGTTGGGCCTTACGGATGGCTCGTGCTGGGTGTGATTATCCTTGCCGGAAGCAAGATCGTCTGGTGGGCGACGGAGCGGGCCTTAGGGCAGCACTCCTGAATTGCCGCTAATCTTTCAGATAGAGGATGCCGTCCTCGACCCTGAAGCTTCGCAGGCGGCAGAGGAAACTCATGCCCAGCAGCGTTCCCTTGAGCGCTCCTTCCGGCAGCACCATTCCATCGATGTTC
>JACMJT010000199.1 GCA_014380505.1 Hyphomicrobiales bacterium
CCTCGCCCCCACGGGGCGAGGGTAAAGTTCAAGCCTTCACGCGGCGTTTCGCCTTGGGAAGCCGCCACAGGTGGTCAACCAGATCGTCGACGCTCAAGCCCTCTTCCGAATAGGCAACGCCGGCCACGCCGATGCCCGCTTCGGCCACCGTCTCCTGACGTCCTGAAACCAGCGGGTGCCACCAGGCAAGGGATTTTCCTTCATCGAGCAGCCGGTAGGCGCAGGTCGCGGGCAGCCAGCCAAGCTCGCCGATGTTCTGTGGCGTCAGCGTCACGCAATCGGGAACGCGGGCGGCGCGGTTCGCATAATCGGTGCAGCGGCAGGTGCCGAGATCGAGCAGCTTGCAGGCGGCGCGCGTGTAGAGGAACTTGCCGGTATCCTCGTCCTCAAGCTTGTTGAGGCAGCAGCGGCCGCAGCCATCGCACAGGGATTCCCATTCGCCGCGGGTCATTTCGGCGAGGGTTTTGGTCTTCCAGAATGGGGCCTGCTCGGCCATGCATCTTTTTTTCTCCCTCCCCTTGCGGGGAGGGATTAAGGGTGGGGGTCGCTCTGCTCTATCAAACAAATGCAGGGAAGTCTTCTTTTAGACCACCCGGCCCCCACCCCTAACCCCTCCCCGCAGGGGGAGGGAGATTTTAATTCGATTTTGGATGGCTGTACTTTATGCTGACATATGTGCCGGCCCAAGAGGTTCAGATGAAATTTGTCCGTTTGTTTGCCGCGTTCCTTGCCCTCACTGTTCTCGCACCGGCGGCGCACGCCCTCAAATGCTCATCCTCGCCCGCGGGGTTCGGCAAGTGGCTCACCGAGTTCAAGGCGGTGGCGAAACAGAACGGGATTTCGGCCCGCGCTCTCGGCCAGCTCGATGGGCTGACCTACGCCACGGCGGTGATCCGGGCCGACCGCAACCAGAAGCACTTCAAACAGAGCTTCGAGCAATTTTCGAAGCGCATGATATCAGGGGGGCGGATCTCCAAAGGCCGGGCACTCCTGGCCAAGCACGCCAAGGCCCTTGCCCGGATAGAGGCGTCCTATGGCGTGCCTCCGGAAGTGATCATCGCCATCTGGGGGCTGGAGACCGACTATGGCGTCAACATGGGCAAGCTTCCCGTGCTGCGCTCGGTGGCAACGCTGGCCTATGATTGCCGCCGCACCGAACGTTTCCAGAACGAGCTCATGTCGGCCCTCCTGATCATTGAGCGGGGCGACATGTCGGCTTCCGAGCTCAAGGGTGCGTGGGCCGGCGAAATCGGCCAGGCCCAGTTCATGGCGTCGAGCTATATCAATTTCGCCGTCGACGGGGACGGCAACGGCCGGATCAATCTGATTCGGAGTCAGCTTGACGTCATGGCGTCGATTGCCTCCTATCTCAGGGGTCACGGCTGGCGGGAGGGAGCGGGTTATGCACCGGGCCAGCCCAATTTCCGGGTGATCGCTTCGTGGAACAAAGCCACGGTTTATCAGAAGACGATCGCTGCCTTCGCCAGGCGGCTCGAGGGTGGTTAACCGCCAGCGTAACGATTGCTGGCGCAGCGAGCCGATTCGTTCTAATTTGATCCAAATGGACTGAGGAAGCCGAGTCCCGCGACGGCGGCGCGATTTCGACATATTCGCTCCATAGCTATCAAAGGCCCCGGTTAACTGGTGCAGCGCCCCCTGTGTTGAAGTCCCTCTATACCTCCGCCGCACGCTATCTCTGGAAGCATGACGCCACCTTTAGCTCCAGCGTATTCGAAACGTGGGACTGGCTGAAGCGGGCGGGATCGGCCTATTCCTCCTTCGTTTACCGTTTCCGGGTGCGGGGCGTGCCCCGGGTAGCGGTCGATATCGTGGATGATTTCGCAACCTTCGGCACTGTCTTTGCCTTTGCGCTTTTGGCCTATGCGCTGCCGCCGTTCTCGGGCACCGGGGATGTGTGGAACCGCGGGCGGGAATACGCCGTCACCTTCACCGATGTGAACGGCGAAATCATCGGCAGGCGCGGCATCCGGCAGGACGACGCGCTGCCGCTCGCAGACATTCCCCCCCACATGATCAGGGCGGTGCTCGCCACGGAGGATGCGCGCTTTTTCGATCATTTCGGCGTCGACGTGATCGGCACGTTCCGCGCCATCGTGCACAACGCCAAATCCGAGGGCGGCTTGCAGGGCGGCTCTTCGCTCACCCAACAGGTGGCAAAAAACCTGTTTCTCTCCCCGGAGCAGACGATCCGGCGCAAGGTGCACGAAGCTTTCCTGTCGCTGTGGATCGAGGCGCGCCTCAGCAAGCAGGAAATCCTGAAACTTTATCTCGATCGCTCCTATCTCGGCGGCGGCAACTATGGCGTCGAAGCCGCGTCGCAATATTATTTCGGCAAGTCGGTGCGCGATGTCACGCTGCCGGAAGCGGCGATGCTGACCGGCCTGTTCAAGGCGCCGTCCAAGTTCGCGCCCCATGTGAACCTCGAGACGGCGCGGGGCCGCGCCAATGTGGTGCTCTACCGCATGCTCGATGTGGGTTACATCACCCAGGGCGAATTGCTGCAGGCCAGGCGCGAACCCGCATCCGTCATTACCCAGAGCATTACCGACAGCCCGAACTGGTTCCTCGACAAGGCCTACAAGGATACGATCGCGCTCATCGAGGCCAAGCATCTCACCAGCGAATATGTGATCGAGGTCAAGACCACCATCGATCTGAAACTGCAGACCGCCATGCAGAAGATCATCAACGATCGGCTAGCGCTGGAAGGCCCGCAATATCACGCCACCCAGGCGGCGGCCGTCACCATGGCGCCGGAGGGCGCCATCAAAGCCATCGTCGGCGGACGGGATTACGAGGTGAGCCAGTTCAACCGCGCCACCGATGCGCTCCGCCAGTCGGGTTCGGCATTCAAGCCGTTCGTGTATCTGGCGGCACTGCTCAACGGCTACACGCCAACGGATATCGTGCTCGACGGGCCGGTGGCGGTGGGCAGATGGGCGCCCCGGAACTACACCGGCAAATATGGCGGGCGCACCACGCTGAGCAACGCGCTGGC
>JACMJT010000200.1 GCA_014380505.1 Hyphomicrobiales bacterium
CTCCCGCGTCGCCGCCATCATCATCGAGCCGGTGCAGGGCGAAGGCGGCTTCTATGTGGCGCCCAAGGAACTCATGGTGCGGCTTCGCAAGCTATGCGACGAGCATGGCATCGTGCTCATCGCCGATGAAATCCAGACGGGTTTCGGCCGCACCGGCAAGTTTTTCGCAATGGAGCATTTTGGCGTTGAGCCCGATCTGGTCACGGTGGCCAAGTCGCTCGCCGGGGGTTTCCCGCTGGCCGGCGTCGTCGGCCGCGCCAAGATCATGGATGCGCCCGAGCCGGGCGGCATCGGCGGCACCTATGCTGGCAATCCAATCGCCTGTGCCGCAGCGCTTGGCGTCTTCGAAGCGTTCGAGCAGGAAGGCCTGCTGGAGAAGGCGGAAAAGCAAGGCAAGACGATCATGGCGCGCATGAACGCCCTCAAGGCGAAACGCAAGGGCATGCCGATCGGCGACGTGCGCGGCCTCGGCGCCATGTGTGCCTTCGAGCTTGTCACCGAGCACGGCGGCAACAAGCCCGATGCGGCGGGCGCCAAGGCTTTGCTGGCCAAGTGCCTGGAGCGCGGCCTGCTGATCCTCTCCTGCGGCGTTCACGGCGATACGATACGCCTGCTGACCCCCCTCACGGCCTCCGATATGATCCTCAAGGAAGGCCTCGATATTCTCGAAGCAGCGATTTTGGGGAATTAAACCGTCTTGACCCAACTTTCCAACATGGCGGTGCGCGACATTGAAACGGTGTTGCACCCTTACACGAATTTGGCGCGGCATCGCGAGGTAGGCCCACTCATTCTCAACGAGGGCCGGGGCATCTATCTCTATGACGACAAGGGCAAACGCTACATCGAGGCACTGGCTGGGTTGTGGTGTACGGCACTGGGCTACGGCAACGTGGAGATCGTCGATGCGGCGGCTTCCGCCATGCGCAAGCTCTCGTTTACCAGCGTGTTCGGCGGCAAGTCCCATGATGGCGTAATCGA
This sequence comes from Hyphomicrobiales bacterium, assembly GCA_014380505.1. Next base: position 982 of record JACMJT010000200.1, read on the forward strand.
GCTTTCCGAGAAGCTCAAAGAAATTTCGCCGGTTCCCGCCTCGAAAATTCTGTTCGGCGCTTCCGGCTCGGAAGCCAACGACATGCAGGTGAAGCTCACCTGGTATTACAACAACGCACGGGGGCTACCGAAGAAAAAGAAACTCATTTCGCGCTTGCGCGGCTATCACGGCGTCACGGTTGCGTCGGGTTCGCTTACGGGCCTTCCCATGGTTCATACGGATTTCGATCTGCCTATTGCAAATGTCCTGCACACGTCCTGTCCGCATTACTATCGGGGTGGCCAACCGGACGAAACCGAAGAACAGTTCACCACCCGCATGGCACAAGATTTGGAAGATATGATCCAGCGCGAAGGGCCGGAGACGATTGCCGCCTTCATTGCCGAGCCGGTCATGGGTGCCGGTGGCGTGGTGGTTCCCCCTTCGAGCTATTTCCCCAAGATCAACGCGGTGCTGGCGAAGTATGACGTGCGCTTCATCGCCGATGAAGTGATCTGCGGCTTCGGCCGCACCGGCAACTGGTTCGGCACACAAACTTTCGGCATGAAGGCCACCTCGATTTCCATGGCTAAGGCGATTACCTCGGCCTATTTCCCGCTGAGCGCCATCACCATTGAGGAGGAGCTCTACCTTGCGATGGTGGATGAGAGCAAAAAGATCGGCACCTTTGGCCATGGCTACACCTACACGGCCCATCCCGTAGGCTGCGCGGTGGCGCTCAAGACAATCGAAATCTACGAGCGTGACAAGATCGTCGAGCATGTCAGGAAGGTGGCGCCGGTGTTCCAGAGTCGCCTTCGGAAGTTGGCCGAGCATCCGCTGGTGGGCGAAGCTCGCGGCGTGGGCTTGATCGGCGCACTGGAACTTGTGGCCGACAAGACGACGAAGCGCGCCTTCGATCCGAAAAAGGCGGTGGCCGCCACGTGCGTCAATTTCCTCCAGGAGTTGGGTGTCATCAACCGCGCCATGGGCGATTCAGTGGCCTTCTGCCCGCCGCTCATCATCACCGCCGATGAAATCCACGAGCTGTTCGACATCGTGGAGGTGGCCCTCGACAAAACCGAAGCACTTGTGGCAAAGGACGGCCTGCGAAAAATTTGAGGATTGCCATGGGTGTTATCGAGACAGAAGCAGGGTTGCGGGAAGTCCTGGGCCGCGCGGAGGGTCTTGCGGTACAGAAGTCCCGGCCCGGACTCGACAAATACTTCCGGCAATTCATCGCCATGTCGCCTTTTCTGGTGCTTTCCAGCGCTAACGCCAAGGGCAAGGGCGATGTCTCGCCCCGTGGCGACCCGCCGGGTTTTGTACATGTGGTGGATGACCGAACCATCCTCATCCCCGATCGGCCGGGCAACAACCGGTTCGATTCGATGGTCAACATCATCGAGAATCCGAATGTCGCCTGCCTGTTCATGATCCCCGGATTTGAAGACACGTTGCGGCTGGCTGGCCGCGCCAGGATAACCCATGACGCGGACCTGCTGCGCCATTGCGCGATCAACGGCAAGGAGCCCAAGGTTGGCATTCTGGTGACGGTGGAAGAAGCGTTTTTACATTGCTCCAAGGCACTGAAGCGATCGAAGCTCTGGCACGACGATTACAAACAGGATCGCAGCCAGATGCCGAGCCTTGCCCGCATCATCATCGAACAGTCCTGCGAGAGCCAGGTGGATGAAACGGTAGTGGCCGAAGCCGATGCGCGGGTGGAAGAAGATTCCCGAACTGGGCTTTATTGATCTCCAAAGCCGTTTATCGCCGCTCCACCGCTGTGACGTAACGCTCGCGCATTTCGCCTTTGCGCAGCAGCGTCACGCGAACAGCGCGATTGACGCGGTCGTGATTGAGGAGGCGCAGCAAATCGTCGATACCCTGCACCGGTTCGCCGTCGATGGCGATGACGAGATCGCCGGGTTTTACTTCCGCCGCCTCCGCCGGACCATCCTTGATTACCGCCATGACGCGCACGCCCGAGGGCTGATCGACACCGGCAAAGCGCGCAAGATGGCGGGGAATGTGGGTGGCTGCTCCTTCGATACCGAGGCTCGCGCGGCGCACCCGGCCATGCTGCAGCACCTGGGTCAGCACATGAAGCGCCGTATTTCCCGCGACCGAGAAGCAAATGCCTTGGGCTCCGTGGATGACCGCGGTGTTGATGCCTATGACGCGGCCCTTCGAATCAACCAGGGGCCCGCCGGAGTTGCCGGAGTTAAGCGCGGCATCTGTCTGGATCACATCATCGATAAGGCGGCCGGTGGTGGCGCGGAGCGAACGGCCCACGGCGCTGACAACGCCCGCCGTCACCGTCTGCTCGAAGCCCAGCGGATTGCCGATAGCGATGGCAAGCTGGCCCACGCGGATCATTTTCGAATCGATGAAGGAGAGCGACGGCGCCTTGAGATGAACATCGGTGCGCAACACGGCGATGTCGCTGTGCGGGTCTTCGCCGATTGTGCGGGCCGCTGCCTTCTGGCCATCCGCCAAGCTCACCTCGATTGCGGTCGCTCCAGAAACGACGTGGCTGTTGGTGAGAATGAGGCCATCGGAGGCGACAACGAGGCCGGAACCGACGCCCGCCTGTGTCTGCCCCTTCCTTACGCCGATATGAACGACGGCGGGGCCGGCCTTATCGACAGCGCCCATGACGGCGGCTGAATAGGCATCATAGAGCGGCGTATCGTCTTGGGTTTCAGGTGCCGTTGAAACAGCAGCGCTTGTAACTTCGTCCAGCATGGAAAGCCTCCGGCCCCAATATGGGAAGACGCTGGAGCCCCGCCAAGACCTGGCAAATGTCGGCGATCAGGCAGGCGGTATCAGCACCAGTTTTCCGGTGAACTGCTTGGCGAGAAAATCCTGCTGGGCCTCGACGATGGCGGACAACGGGTAGGTCCTGGAAACGACGGGCCGGATTTCGCCGCGCTCGACATAGCGGATAAGATTTTCAAAGACCTGATCGTCCTGGAAGGTGCAGCCGAAAAATGTGAGATCGCGCAAATAGAGCTCACGAAGATCAAGCCCCACCAATGGCCCGGCGATGGCTCCGGCGACGGCATAGCGGCCGCCTCGCTTCAAGGTGTCGATCAGGCGCGGCCAAGCGGGTCCCCCGACGACGTCGATAACCACGTCGATTTTTCCGGCGCCGATAGCTTCGGTAAGGTCTGCATCGCGGGCAATAATCCGGTTCGCACCCAAGCTCAAAAGCTCCGAGGCTTTTTGCGGCGAGGCGATTGCCAGGACGTTGGCACCCCGGCGCCTGGAGAGTTGTATCGCCGCCGAGCCGACGCCGCCAGACGCGCCCGTAACGAGAACGGTTTCGCCCGCTTTAACACCGGTCCTGTGCAGCATGTTTTCGGCGGTGGAATAGGCGCAAGGGAGGGACGCGAGTTCAGCATCGCTCCAATCGCAATCGACCCGGTAAGTTTCGTTCGCCGGCGCCTTGGCGTATTGGGCGAAGGCGCCGTCGCATTCCGCGCCAAAGGTCCAGCATTCATAGGGACGATGGTCCACATAGCTCCGCAGCATGTTACGGACGATGACGCGTTCGCCAGTACGCGCTTTATCGATGGCATCGCCGGTGGAAACGATACGCCCACAACAATCGGCGCCTTGAATTCGGGGAAAGACGACCGAGGCTCCCGACCAGGCCGCATCCTTGGGATCGATCCGCGCTCCGATCGACTGTCCAGTCCCGCCGGTAACCTGCTTGGAATACCAGCCAATCCGCGTGTTTATATCGGTGTTGTTGATGCCGGCAGCCGCTACCTTGATCAGGACTTCTTCCGGTCCGGCGCGGGGGACGGGCACATCGTCACGATAGACAAGTTTGTCGAACCCGCCGTGACCGGTGAGCAATACTGCCGTCATGCGGGCGGAAAGTCCTGTCATGGCATCCCGGCTAAATCCCCGCCAAGGCCTGGGCGATGTCGGCGATCAGGTCGTCCACATGCTCGATGCCGATCGAAAAGCGCACAAGATTGTCGGGAACCGGACTGGTGGGGCCTTCGACGGACTTGCGATGCTCGGCCAAGCTTTCGACCCCGCCCAACGACGTGGCAGGCACGACGACGCGGAGTCTTGTGCATAGGTGTTTGGCTTCCTCGATGCCGCCTTTGACCAAGATCGACAGCATGCCCCCGAAACCGTCGGTCATTTGCCTGACTGCGATGGCGTGCCCAGGATGAGAGGGCAGGCCCGGATAAAGCAGGCGCTCCACTTTCGGATGTTTTTCGAAATGCCGGGCAATTGCCAGCGCATTGGCCGAGGCCTGCCGGTAACGCACGAACACGGTGCGAAGCCCGCGCATGAGGAGCCAGCATTCGAGCGGCGCCAGAGGCGAACCCATTTTTGTGCGCAAGGAGGCCAAATCTTTCCAGCGAGCGTTTGCCTCGCGCGTTACCAGCACACCTGCGAGAATATCGGAATGACCGTTCAAGTATTTCGTGGCGGAGTGAAAAACGATATCGGCTCCGAGTTTCAGCGGACGCGTTGTAACGGCAGCGCTGGCTGTTGCATCCACCGCGAGAATGGCGCCCGCTCCATGGGCGGCTTTTGCGGCGGCTTCAATATCGATCACGTCCCAGGTGGGGTTGAGCGGGGTTTCTATCCATACGAGATCGGTATTGCCCTTGCGCAGGCTTGCGGCGAGTGCCACGGGGTCGCGCGGGTCGAACAGCGTCAAGGCGATGCGGCCCAGGCCTTCGAGGCGCTTCAGCCAATCGCGGGTGCCGTAGTACATGACGTCGGGCGCCACCACATGGGCCCCTTGTGGGATCGTCTCGGTAAGAGTGGTGATCGCCGCCATGCCCGAGGCAAAGAGCAGCGCTCCGGCGCTCTGCTCAAGTGCTGCAATCGCTTCCTCCGCTTGCCACAGGGTGGGGCTCCCGTTGCGGATATAGTTCTCTTTCAACTTGGGCAGATAGTTTTCGTCGCGCGCGTAGGTGGACGACAAGTAAATCGGCGGCACCACGGAACCAGTTGCGGCATCGACGGCGCGCAAGGCATGGGCGGCGATGGTCTCGGGCCGCAGCGCCTCGTTAGACATGCTGGCCGCCGTTGATGTGAAGTTCAGCGCCGGTGACGTAGCTGGATGAATCGGTACACAGAAAATAAATGGCCTTGGCCACTTCCTCCGGCTGGCCTAGGCGGCGCTGCGGAATGTGCGGGATGATCTTCTCCGTTCCGGGCGACAGAATCGAGGTTTCGATCTCTCCCGGAGAAATTGCGTTAACGCGGACATCATGCGGACCGAAGTCGCCGGCCATTTCGC
>JACMJT010000201.1 GCA_014380505.1 Hyphomicrobiales bacterium
CCACAGGCCAGCGATCTTCCCTTGCGGGGCGGGAGATTCGCCCCTACACAGCCGTTTTTAATGACATCGCCATCTGCACGACCCAAGCTTCTCAAAGGCCAGCACCTGCTGGCGGTTGATGATATTTCCCCCCTTGAAATCACGGCGCTTCTCGATTTGGCGCAGACCTATGTGAGCGAGGGGAATGGTCCCCGGCAGCGCAATCCGATCCTCCAGGGGCAGACCCAGGTTAACCTGTTCTTCGAAGCTTCCACCCGTACGCAAGGTTCTTTTGAAATTGCGGGCAAGCGTTTGGGCGCCGATGTGATGAACATGGCCATTTCCTCCTCGGCCCTTTCAAAAGGCGAGACGGTGCTGGACACCGCCATGACGATCAACGCCATGCACCCCAATTTTCTGGTGGTGCGGCACCAATCCTCCGGCGCGGTTGAGTTGCTGGCGCAAAAGGTTTCCTGCTCGGTGATCAATGCGGGCGATGGCCAGCATGAGCATCCCACGCAGGCGCTTCTCGATGCGCTCACCATCCGCCGCCGGAAAAATTCGATTGAAGGGCTCACTGTTGCTATCTGCGGCGACGTGCTGCACAGCCGCGTGGCGCGCTCCAACATTCACATGCTGAACCAATTGGGCGCACGGGTTCGCGTTGTGGCGCCTTCCACACTGTTGCCTACAGGCATTGCGAATTTCGGGGTGGAGGTTCACCGCAACATGCGCGACGGGCTTGAGGGGGCCGACGTGGTGATGATGCTGCGCCTGCAGCTTGAGCGGATGAGCGGGGCCTTTGTGCCTTCGCAGCGGGAGTATTACCGCTTCTATGGTTTGAACGAGGAAAAGCTGAGCTTCGCCAAGCCTGATGCACTGGTGATGCATCCCGGGCCGATGAACCGGGGCATCGAGATTGACTCCAATGTGGCAGACGGGGCGCAGTCGGTTATCCGTGAACAAGTCGAGATGGGTGTGGCAGTGCGCATGGCGGTGCTCGACGCGCTGTCGCGCAACTGGCCGGCGGGAGCGAAATCATGATGTCTCCTGCCACCAAGCAATCAACCCAGCGCAAAGCCTATTTGAATGCCAATATCGTGGCTCCTGCCCAGGGCCTGAATGGCAAGGGGGGCATCCTCGTTGAAGATGGCTGGATACTGGCGGTTGGCCCGAAAGTGACGAAAGAATCTATTGGCGCCGGCACCGCGAGTTTTGATTGCTCTGGTGCCACGCTCATTCCCGGCCTTATCGACATGCGGGTGTTCACTGGCGAACCCGGCACGGAATACCGCGAGACGCTGGCCACGGCTTCCGAGGCGGCGGCGGCGGGTGGTGTTACCACGATGATCGTGATGCCTAATACACAGCCGGTGATTGATGACGCGGCGATTGTGGATTTCATTTTGCGCCGGGCGCGCGATACGGCTTTGGTGCGGATTGCTCCCATGGCGGCGATCACCAAGGGCCTTGCCGGTGAACTGATGAGCGAGATCGGGAGCCTGAAGGAAGCCGGTGCGGTTGCCGTCACGGATGGCACGCACGCCGTTTCAAACGCCAATCTTTTCCGGCGAGCGCTCACCTATGCCAAGGATTTTGACATGCTGGTGGTGCAGCATGTGGAAGAAGCCAGCCTTTCAAAGGGGGTCATGAACTCATCGGAAACGGCTTCGCGGCTTGGCCTTGCCGGCAATCCGGCGATGTCGGAAGTGATCTTGCTGGAGCGGGATATCCGCCTCGTGGAGATGACCGGTGCCCGTTACCATGCCTCGCAGATTTCCTGCGCAACGTCGCTAGAAGTTATTCGCGCGGCCAAGGCCAAGGGCTTGCCTGTCACATGTGGCGTTTCCATTCATCACCTGACGCTCAATGAAAATGACATCGGGGCTTACCGCACTTTCTTCAAGCTCTCACCGCCGTTGCGAACTGAGGATGACCGGCGGGCCCTCGTGGCGGGCGTGGCGGACGGAACCATTGATGTGATCGTGTC
>JACMJT010000202.1 GCA_014380505.1 Hyphomicrobiales bacterium
CAATGGCCGGACGGCGTGTCCTTGCCGTTGGAAATTTCCTCGGCAAAACCCCACTGGCCTTTGAGCGTCGTGTTGGCCAGCGGATTTTTTCCGGTCGAGGCTTCGGCGGCAAGACCCAGGCCGAGAGAGGCCAGGTTGGGGAGATCGAGTTTTGTGGACTCGGCGATATGCACAAAGGTGTTGGCACCCTCATCGCCATATTTTTTGGCGTCCGGCGCGCCACCGATGCCGAAGCTGTCGAGAATGAGAAGAAAGACGCGGCTCATTTGGCAATACGTGCGATGACGCAAGGGGTAGCGCGCTTGGGTTTTCCCAGGACGTAGGCGGCGCGGATGATTTTCTGGGCGCGCTCGAAGCTGGCTTCGTCGCGCGCATGGATGATGGCGAGGGGTTTGGATTTATCCACGGCGGCGGCTTTGCCTGCGAGTGCAGTGAGGCCTACCGCGTGATCAATTTTGTCCGCAGCAACGCGCCTGCCCCCGCCCAATTCAATGACGGCAAGGCCCAGGGCACGGGTATCAATGGATTCGATCTTGCCGGATTTCGCGGCGTGGGCAGCCCGGATAATGGGGGCTTTTGGCAAATGCTTTTCGACATTCCCCACAAAGTCATGGGGCCCGCCTAGGCCTGAGACCATGCGCTGGAAGCGTTCAGCGGCCTCGCCTGAGCTCAAGGTTTTTTCCAGTTGGGCACGGGCGGCTTTGGCAGTGGCGATTTTTGCCAGCACGAGAAGTTCAGCGCCAAGAGCCAGCGTGACCTCATGCAGGCGCGCATCCCGATGGGCACCAGTCAGGTAATCCACGGCGTTTTTGATTTCCACGGCATTGCCCGCTGCAGAGGCCAGGGGTTCATCCATATCTGTAATTAGGGCAGAAGTCTTGAGGCCCGCACCGTTGGCGACTTTCACCAGGCTGTTGGCGAGGGTGAGCGCATCCTTCTTCTTCGCCATGAAGGCACCGGAACCGGTCTTCACGTCGAGCACCAGCATTTGCAGGCCGGCGGCGAGTTTTTTCGAGAGGATCGACGCGGTGATGAGCGGTACTGATTCGACCGTGGCTGTTACATCCCGGATGCCGTAGAGGCGCTTGTCGGCGGGAGCGAGATCAGCGGTCTGGCCGATGATGGCGGCGCCTGTGTCCCTCACGGTTTTGCGAAACAGGGCGAGATCAGGCTGGGTGGTGTAGCCCGGAATGGAATCGAGTTTGTCCAGGGTGCCGCCCGTATGGCCGAGGCCGCGTCCGGAAATCATCGGCACGTAAAGCCCACAGGCCGCCAGCATGGGGGCCAGCATCAGGGAGACATTGTCGCCGATGCCGCCGGTTGAATGCTTGTCCACCACGGGGCCGGGCATATCCCATGTCAGCACCGTGCCGGAATCGCGCATGGCGAGGGTGAGACCCACCGCTTCCTGTGGTTCCATGCCGTTGAAGAAGACGGCCATGGCGAAGGCCGCCACCTGGCCTTCGGAGATTTCCCCCGTGGTCAGGCCTGCAATGAAATCCTTCACTTCATCGCGGGTGAGCGACTGGCCATCGCGCTTCTTGCGGATGAGCTCCTGCGGCAGCATTATTTCAGGTCTTTGAAAAAGCGGGTGAGCAGGGTTTTCATGCGC
>JACMJT010000203.1 GCA_014380505.1 Hyphomicrobiales bacterium
AGCCCTTCCGGACAACGCGGAGGGATGTCGCCCCTGACCTTGGCCCTTATGGGAGTCCTGGCTTACCGGACCATGAAAGGAAAAGGCCGTTTGGCCGATGTTCTGGGCATGAACTCCGGCCCGGGAACAGGCATAAGCCCGAGCGGGGGAGGCTTCGGCGGTTTGGGAGGACTTCTCGCGGGCGGAGGGATTGGAAGTATCTTAAGTGGCGGTCTAGGCGATCTACTGAGGCGTTTTCAGGCGAACGGCCAGGGAGACAAAGCCCAGAGCTGGATAGAAACGGGCTCAAATAGGCCAATCGCTCCCAACGAATTGGAACAGGCGCTCGGACCAGAGCGTGTTCAGTGGCTGCTGGACCAAACCGGTATGTCGAAGCAGGAATTGATGGCCGGTTTAAGCGCAAAGTTGCCAGAGGTCGTGGACAAGCTCACCCCTGAAGGCCACCTTCCGAGTCCCGAGGAAACCGAGCGATTGCTTTAACTGCCCGCAAGTTGAACGAGCGCCTTTCTGTTTCGCGACCTCCAGAAGGCCGTTTGAATCAGCCTCGGCCGTAGGCGGACGAGGTATCGGCCAATTGTGACTGACACCCCCAGAATGTTCTGACCAAGGTCACCTTGGAAAAACGTTGTCTCGACACGAAGGCAGGCGCGGGATCGCTTGGCTATGACGGAAGCCGGCCATACCCCTGAGCCATCTGACCGTCCTGCTTGGCGGCCAAATCGGAAATTCCGTCGCGGACTTCCTGCTTGATGTCTTCGTACAGGTCCCCGCCGGCGACTTTTGCCTTAGCCAACTGGTCCGAAGCCGCTTCCTTGGCCTGTTTCTTCACCTGCTCACTTGCATCGCCCATGAGCTTGTTCTCAACCTCCGTGGCCGGCAGTCCGGCGCCAAGCGCGGCTCCCACGACCAGGCCCGCGCCCAACAGAACGAGTGGCTGGTCTTTCAGGAATTCAACCGCACTGCTGGTTAGGGAGCTTGCGTTCCGCCCCGCAGCTTGCGCGGTTTCGCTGACCGACGAGGCGCCTCGGGCGATACTGTCCGTCAACGATGTGGCGGTGGACGAAAGCGTGGCTGTGGCGCTGTCGAGGCCTTGCGAAATATCCTCACGAACAGCCGCCACGCCATCTCGCATTGAATTGATCGCGCCAGCACCGGCATCCTTGACGGCGGCTAGAGTATCGGTTTCGGGAGAGCGCGAAGTTTCCGCCCCGGCAGGCACCGCCGAACCATAAGTGTTGCTTGCCCGCGGGGCCGGCGCATTGCTGCCGCCCTTGGAAAACAGGAACCATGCCAGGCCCGCGCCAATCAAGGTTACCGGCAGCGGATTGCTGGTCGCTTGACGGCCGAGGTTTGAAATGAACTCACCCCCGCCTTCATTGGTGTAAGCCAGGAGTTCGTCTACAAGTTGGCCGGGTGTCAGCCGCCGACGCAGTTCGCCCACCGTGTTCTCGACCGCATTGCGTTCCAATTCGGATCTCGCTTCAAGCTGCTGAGTGTTCATGGTCCTGCCTCATGGGGTTGACTGCCGCTATATCGCGCTGCAGCTGAGAAAGCGCCTTTTCCGGGACCAAATTCACGGTCTTGGCCCGGTTGATCCCCGTCAAAATCATCGCAACGCCAACGACGCCTACGACGGCGCCTACCGCGAAACCGGCAAGGTCGTCCCGCAGGCCGGCGCGGGTGAGCGTAGCCACCACGCCGAGAAGGAAAATAGTGAGCGCGGGTAGAAGAAGGGCCAGGCCCACGAAAGCCAGCGCAATCGCGCTACGCGTCTTACCAAGGTTTTCACTGATCTCGGTACGGGCGAGCTGGCATTCGGTCCGAACCAGTTGCTGGACCTGGTTTCCCAACACACTTAGGAGCTGACTGATAGGACGATTTGCGGTGTCCATCCTAGTTCGAACTCGGTTTGGTGGTGGTGCCTGTCATGACCGGGCGTTCGCTCTTCAAGAACCGGGAAAGTGCAAAGCCGGAAAGAGCAGCGACACCGAAGGCGACGGCCGGGTTGTTGCGGGCAAAGGTCCCAGCCGATTCCAGCAAAACCTCGAATTTCTGGTTCCGCACATTGTCGGCTGACTCCTCCACCCACGCACCAGCCTCGCGGATATAAGACGCCACTTGGGGCATCTGCTCTTCCAAGCCGGGGGCGGCGCCATTTATCGCATCGGCGAAGAGCTTTAATTTGTCGGCGCCAACGCTCTTATTTTCCGCCAAGACCTTCTCCGCGGTATCTTTGAGGGGAGCGACGATCTCTTGAATATCTCCCACCAAATCGATGCCATCCGACGGCGGGTTGTTTGCGGTAGATGTGGGTGACGCATACACGTCGTTCTGAGCGGCCGCCATAAGCGCCTCCTGAGCAAAATTGCCTAACATGTCATAAGAACAGTCAATCAACGCCGTCAGGCGGTGCTTGTTCCGGTATCGGTAAATTTGTTTGCTTGGACGAACAGCGATGCGCGGGTGGGCGCCAGAGCTATCTCAGCGCAGACCGAAATATCCCAGCACCACGACAACAATGACGACCAGACCGACGATGTAGATAATGTTGTTCATAGCGCGCTCCGTCTTGCCCAACGGCTACGAGGCCATCGGCAAATGTTCCATATCGCACCTTCCGGTGGTCGATCATCTGCGCAATGCGCGAAAAGGCACCAAACAGGGAATACCGCGTTGCGATTACGGGGCCGCTTCCAGCCTCTAAGGTAGGACTTTTGGACATCTCTATCCTCCCGGCCAGCAATATTCGGTACCCCGATCCTGAGGCCCATGAGCCCGGTTGCATGTCGCAGGAAGACGACACCGTGGGTTCAGACCTGATCGCGGGCTATATTGATCTCTACTGTTCTTGCCATCGCTATACCGAGCCTAAGATCTTGAGCAATGGAACTGACATCGCTTGGCCCGCGGGATGGAACCCGGACCTGGCCAAGGAATGGCGGATTGCTAAGGGTCTCACCCAACCCAGCGATTCAGCGGCGGCCAAATAGGAACGCACACACGGGAGTTCGCGGCCCCCAATGTTCTCACGAGAGCTGCGACCGTTCGGGCTTGCGGATACGTCCGGAACATACGGAGCACAGCGGAGTTAGGGGGATGCTGGAACAATTCTAATAACGCAGGAAGAACCATGGCCAAGCCCCGTGCCAAATCGAACAAACCCGCATCTGCTCCGAAAGCCGCTCCAACACGGTGGGATCGCGGCAATGGCGGCGAATTGCATCAGATTGCCAGCGCGGAGGCCGACACACTGACCACCCAGCAGGGCATTCCGGTCGCGGACGACCAGAACTCGCTGCGCCAAGGCGCGCGCGGCCCCACCCTGCTGGAGGACTCTCATTTTCGGGAAAAAATCTTCCACTTTGACCATGAGCGTATCCCGGAGCGGGTGGTCCATGCCCGGGGCTATGCCGCCCATGGGTTCTTCGAATTGACCCAGCCGCTTTCCGACGTCACGCGGGCGGATATCTTCCAGCGCAAGGGCGAAAAAACCCCCGCTTTTGTGCGTTTTTCCACCGTCGCGGGCAGCAAGGGTTCCCCCGATTTGGCGCGCGACGTGCGCGGTTTCGCGGTCAAGCTCTATACCAAGGAAGGCAACTGGGACCTCGTCGGCAACAACATCCCGGTTTTCTTCATCCAGGATGCGATCAAATTCCCCGACCTGATTCACTCCGCCAAACCCGAACCGGACCGCGATTTCCCGCAGGCACAGACGGCGCACGACAATTTCTGGGATTTCATCTCCCTGACGCCTGAGGCCATGCACATGATCATGTGGGCGATGTCGGACCGCGCGATTCCGCGCTCGTTCCGGTTCATGGAAGGCTTCGGGGTTCATACCTTCCGCCTGGTCAATGCCAAGGGCAAGTCCACCTTCGTCAAGTTCCATTGGAAGCCGGTGCTGGGCCTTCAGTCGGTGGCGTGGAACGAGGCGGTGAAAATCAACGGCGCCGACCCCGACTTTCATCGCCGCGATTTGTGGAACGCCATCGAAAGCGGCAATTTTCCGGAATGGCGGTTGGGCGTGCAGTTGTTCGATGACGCCTTTGCCGAGAAGTTCGAATTCGACGTGCTGGATGCCACCAAGCTGATCCCGGAAGAACTTGTGCCGGTCAAGATCGTCGGACGGCTGGTGCTGGACCGCCTGGTCGACAATTTCTTCGCCGAAACCGAACAGGTCGCCTTCATGACCCAGAATGTGCCGCCCGGAATCGATTTCAGCAATGACCCGCTGCTGCAGGGGCGCAATTTCTCCTATCTCGATACCCAGATCAAACGGCTGGGCGGCCCCAATTTCACGCACATTCCCATTAACGCGCCCAAATGTCCCTACGCCCATTTCCAGCAAGATGGGCACATGGCGATGCGCAATCCGGTGGGCCGCGCCAATTACGAACCCAATAGCTGGGAGGCGCAAGGCGGCCCGCGCGAGAATCCGACGCGAGGCTTCACCAGCTTTGCCGAGGAAGCGGACGGCCCCAAGCAGCGCGTACGCTCGGAGACCTTCGCCGATCATTACAGCCAGGCGCGGCAGTTCTATATCAGCCAGACGCCGGTCGAACAGGCTCATATCGCCAACGCCCTGGTGTTCGAGCTCAGCAAGGTGGAACGCGAAGACATAAGGTCCCGCATGGTCTCCCACCTGCGCAACGTCCACCAGGTGCTGGCCGGCAAGGTCGCCGATGGGCTGGGGCTGCCACTGCCGCCTCCCGCAAAAGCGGCGCGTGAAACCATCACGACTCTGCCTGCGTCCGACGCCCTCAGTATCCTCAAGAATGGCCCCGACAGCTTCAAGGGCCGCAAGCTGGGTATCCTGATGACCGACGGCGCGGATGCGGCGCAGTTTGCCGCCCTGACGGCCGCCTGCGACAGGGAAGGGGCGCAATTTGAAGTCATCGCGCCCAAGATCGGCGGCGTCACCCTTTCGGATCGCAAGAAGTTGCCCGCACAGCAGAGGATCGATGGCGGCCCTTCGGTGCTGTATGACGCCGTGGCGCTTTTGGTCTCGGAAAAAGGCGCGAAACTTCTTGCCAAGGATGCCCCTA